>JBBQYT010000334.1:0-3926 GCA_038208385.1 Longimicrobiales bacterium
AAGGGCCGCATCACGCCCTCCGATACCGCGCGTCTCATCATGGAGAAGGTGCCGGGCGGCATCGTTCGCGTATTTCGCTTCGCGAATGTGAATGTGACGGCGCCGCGCGTCGTCTGGGAATCGCCCGCCGAAACCGGCAAGTTCTTCCAGTTCACGAGCGCGTCCGGAAAAGGCTGGGTGTACGTCGATCCGTTCGACCTGCGCGACGCGCGCGGTACCGTCGCCGTACGTGACACCGTTATTTCGTTCGAGGTGCCGATGTTTCGCGCACCGAGCAGCAACGGCTCGATATTCGGTCGCGTTGTCACGCGCGGCGGTGAGAATATTTACGACATCAAGGTGAATGCGACGTCGTTTTCGTTTGCCGACGCGCGCTGGATCTATCCGCGTCTACCGGACGGCGGCGGCGCGATGGGCCTGCGCATTCAAACGTTGCCGCGCGGAATTCTCTGGCTCGTGACCGACGCGCGGCTGCGGGCCCCTGGCACCAACCTGGCCGGCACATTTGGCGTTGTGACGGGAGACACGACGTATTTCACGCGCGTGAGCCTGCGCGCATCGCCACTCAATCTGCGCGTGATCGAAGACATGCTTCCGGGCACATTGCCCGTGAAGGGACTGCTGGTCGGCACCGTGGTTATCGAAGGGCCGCTCTCATCGCTCAACACAAAGGGCGATCTCAAGCTTGCGGGCAACGGACCGAACGGCGGCTCCGGTGTGAAGTGGCAGGGCACGATCGATCTGCGAAAACCGTATGGCGCCAGGAATCTGAAAGCCGATTTAAGCGATGTCGATCTCGGGCTCGTCGACGCGCTCAAGGGTCTTCACATCGGTGGTGCTGTAAGCGGACACATTGATGCGAATGGCAATCTCGGCAATTCGCTCAAATTCACCGCGAAGCTGCAACACAGACAGACGGGCACCGGCGTTTCCGATTTCGAGGGATCAGGTGACATCGGCATGCGCGCGGGTGCACGGTCATTCGATGTGCGCACAAAGGCGCAGCCGATGGCACTCGACGCGCTCGCCGCGGCAATTCCATCGCTTGGAAAACTTACGGGCGTTGCGCGCGGCCCGATCAACGTGTCGGGCACGATGTCCGATATGCACGTCGATGCAGATCTCGAGACGCCCGCCGGCAAGCTCACGGCCAATGCGCGTTTCGATTTGTCGACGACGGTGCCGTACTACCGCGCGGATGGACGCATTGTCGGCTTTCACCTCGACAGCATCCTGGCTTCGCTGCCGACAGGCTCGATCGATGCGCGCTTCTCGCTGCTCGGCCGTGGCGCGACACTCGAAGACACGCGCACGCAGGGAAGACTGCACATCGAGTCCGGCAAACTGCAGGGTCTGCCCATTCGCGATGGCCGCCTCGAGTTTGCCCTCGTGAACGGACTCGCGCGCATTGACTCGGCGCGACTCGCTTTCGACGCGGGCCGGCTGACGGCCAGCGGAACGTTCGGCCTCACCAACACGCAGCACGGCACACTGCATCTCGATCTCGTCGGTGACTCACTCGCGTCGCTCAGGCCAATTGTTTTTCCGAACGGTGCTCCACCCGACGTGCCAGGCGCGCCACCGCCGCTCGATGGGAGCGTGCGTGCGAACGCCACAATCGCCGGCAATACATCTTCATTCGATGTCACCGGCCAGGCCACACTGCGGCGCCTGCTGTACCTGGGCGCCGCTGCCACAGGTGGTGCATTACGCTTCACCGGCCGGGACATCGGCACCGAGCGCGCACGCTGGAGCGCAGAGGCGAATGCGGACTCGCTCTCGTACGGCGCGCGCGCGTTTCGCGCGTTCACACTCGCCGGGGAATACGGGCAAGGCGATGGGGATGTGCGGTTGACGGCGAAGGGTGGCCGCGTCAATGAAGACCACGTGTATCGTTTTGCGAGCGCGCTGCACCGCTTGGGCGATGAGCTGAGCCTCGCCGTCCGCGAGCTGGTGTTCGGCCCTCCAGAACAATTATGGGCTCTGACAAAGCCCGCGCAGTTCACAGTAACCGAGAATGGCGTAGACGTTCGCGATGCCATCATTGCATCAAGGGGCGGTGGCGAAATCCGTGCGGATGGTGCCATCGGCTGGCATCGTTCTTTTGAGGGCGATGTCATCTCGGACGATCATCCCATCGATTTCCGGATGTCATTCGACAAGGTGAAGCTCGAGGAGTTTTTCGAGTTCGCACACCCGGACATTCCGGGCGATGGTTTGTTCACGGCGCATCTCGACGCGCGCGGCAGCGCGAGCGCGCCGGTGTTCAACGGCAAATTCTCGATTGATGACCTGCGCTACGGCGATCTGAAGCTGCAGCACCTCGATGGCGATGTCGGCTACGACAAACAGCGCCTCGCCGTTACTCTGGGCGCGAGCCAGGGGGTGCGCCGCGTGCTCACGGGCAACGGCTCGATTCCGCTGAACCTTACCCTCGCGCCGACGGGACCGCGCAGACTTGCGGAACCCCTCGACTACCAGCTGCTCGCGGACAGCGTTCCCGCAGCCCTGATTGCTGCGCTCGTGCCCGGGCTGCGCAACGTCGAAGGCTTTCTGAACGGCGTCATCAATCTGTCCGGCACTGCAAAGGATCCGGCCCTCGCGGGCATACTACAGCTCGCGGGCGGCGCTGCTTCCGTCGATGCGACGGGTGTGCGCTACACCGACATGCAGGGACAATTCGATGTGAAGCCGGACAACGTCGTGGTCGTGCTGGGGAGTGCAAAGACGGGCGACGCAAAAACGGATGTCAGCGGCCAGATGACGTTCAAGGACCTGACGAACCCCGACTTCCAGCTCGACTTCCACGCGGATGGACTGCTGGCTGCGCGCAGGCGCGACGTCGTGCTCACGACGAGCGGCGACATGAAGCTCGGCGGCAAGTTCCGCAGTCCGATCCTTTCCGGCGGCATCCGCGTGGATAAGGGCGCGCTGTACATCGACGAGATCTATCGCCAGTATCTGATCCAGACGCTCGACAGTCCGCTGCTGTTCGACGTTGTCGACACGAGCATCGTTGCAGTCAAAAAGATTCTGCCTGCGGCGATGTCGAGCGACTTCATGAAGAACCTCGTCATCGACAACTTCAATGTCGACGTCGGTCGCGATGCGTGGCTTCGCAGCAGCGAAATGAACGTCGAGGTAACGGGCAATCTCAGTGTGACGTACGATGCGCGGCATTCGGAAGATGTGCGCCTGTCCGGCACGCTGGATGCCGTGCGCGGCTCGTATCAATTGAAAGGGCGACGCTTCCAGGTGCGCAGTGGCACCGTCGAGTTTGTCGGGACGACAGGACTCGATCCGAACCTCAACATCGTGGCTGTGTATCGCGTAGCAACCGCACAGGGAGATCCGCTCAACATCCAGGCAACACTGAGCGGCACACTGCAGGCGCCGCGCGTTGCGCTCACGAGCGATGCGCAACCGGCGATCAGCGAATCGGATCTCGTGAGCTACCTGGTGTTTGGCCGCGCGAGCGATCAGCTGACCGCCGGCGAGCGCGCCGCGACCGGCGTCTCGACACGATCGTTGAGCGGCGTTGCAGGCCTCGGGAGACTCGCGTACGGCGTCGTGACTCCGAGTTTGCTCGGCTACGCAGCGAGCGGTCTCGAGACATTCGCGCAAAATCTTGGTCTCGATTACGTAGCGATTACATCCGCAGAAGTTGCACAGGCGCCGCTGTCCGGCAACTTCGTGTCGGGGTTGTTCGCGGGCTCACAGGTCGAAATCGGGCGCTACCTCAACGACAATCTCTTCCTCGCCTTCTCCCAGCGACTCGTGAGCGCAAACACCGGCGGCACGCGCTCGCCAGGCGTGCGCCTCGAGTGGCGGTTCCAGCCGACGTACACCGCAGAATTGTTTGCGGAGGACCGATTTGCCCGCACGCCGTCGTTTGGACTCTTGACGGCGGCAGAGGCGAAGAAGGT
>JBBQYT010000335.1:0-3906 GCA_038208385.1 Longimicrobiales bacterium
ATCGTTGCAATTCTGTCAGGACTGGACGCGCCGCAGCAGCTCTTTTCGCATTTGCGGGGCTCGCTGAACGTTGGCGCGAGCAAGTCCGATGTCGATGAAGCACTGCGCATCGCTGGAGAGCTGCATTCCGCCGAGCGACGCACGTGCGCAGCGACGGTGTGGCAGCACCTGCTGACCCGCGAAGCCGACACCGCGTACAACTCGGGTGCCGAAGGAGGTCGCGGCGATGTTCGTTGATTATGTAACGATCGAAGTCATCGCTGGAACGGGCGGTTCGGGTGCAGAGTCCTGGCGCCGCGAAATGGGCGTTCCGCGTGGCGGTCCGAACGGCGGTAACGGTGGCAAGGGCGGCTCGGTGATTCTACGCGCCGACAGACAGCTCTCGACGCTGCTGGACTTCCGGTACAACCAGCTTTACAAGGCGCAGCGCGGCCAGCACGGGATGGGCTACAACCGCTTTGGTTACGACGGCGAAGACATGATTCTCCGCGTGCCCGTCGGGACCGTTGTGAAGGAAGCGGAGACGGAAGCGTTTGTCGGCGAGCTTCTCACGGATGGCGAAGAGCTCGTGGTGGCAAAGGGCGGACGAGGTGGTCGCGGGAACGCGATGTTCGTGACGTCGACAAATCAGGCGCCAACACACTGGGAGCCGGGCGGTGAAGGCGAAGAGAAAAAGCTCGTACTCGAGCTGAAGCTGTTCGCAGATGTCGGTCTCGTAGGGAAACCGAATGCAGGCAAGTCGACACTGCTCGCATCGACTTCCGCAGCGACGCCGAAAATCGCCGACTATCCGTTTACGACGCTCGCGCCAAACCTCGGTGTTGTGAAATTGTCGGGGTCGCGCACGTTCGTACTTGCCGACATTCCGGGCATCATCGAGGGCGCGCACGAAGGGAAGGGACTCGGCCTGCGCTTCCTGCGGCACATCGAGCGCACCAGGACCCTGGCCTTCATGATTCCGGCAGACGCGATCGACGTGCAGGTGGAATATGAGCTGCTCCGCGATGAGATTCGCGCATACTCGGAAGAGCTCGCCGAAAAACCGTTCTGCGTCGTCCTCACGAAGACGGATCTGTTGCCACAGGACTGGGAAGTGCCGCACATCGACGCTCCCGGCGCGTGGGCGCAGTACGAAATCTCTGCGGTATCCCACCAGGGACTGACTGAATTGATGGAGGGGCTCTGGAAGCGCGTTCGGAAGGTGACGGAGCTCGACGAGATCATCGCCGAGGAGGAGTGGCGGCCCTAGGGGCCTCGGCATGTGCTGACGCAGAGCTCGATGCACCCGAGCTCGAAGCGCTGCTCAATTTGATGTTGTTGCCCCGCACCGGCGACATGACCATCCGGCCGCTCCTGGCCAATCACGGCAGTCCGTCAAAAGCGCTCCGGCAGCGCACGAAGGAGCTGGGCGAGCGCGGCTATAACGCCCTGCACAGTGAGCGACAACAGAAGCGCGTCACGGAATCGCTCCGCACAATCGAGAGACTCGACATCAAAGTTCTCGTGCAGGCACACGCGGCGTATCCCGAACGTCTTCTGCATTTGCACGACCCTCCAACAGCGCTTTTCCTCCACGGCAACGCCGAGCTTTTGCAGCGTGACTCCGTTGCGATTGTCGGCACGCGCAATTCCACGCCGTATGGCAGCCGCATGACAACTGAGATTGCCAGCGACTTCGTGTACGCGGGCCTCGTCGTTTGCAGTGGCATGGCGCTCGGGATCGATTCCGTCGCGCACACCGCCACGCTCGATGCCGGCGGTGACACGATCGCCGTGCTCGGGAGTGGCGTCGATGTGATCTATCCAAAATCGAACCGCTTGCTGTACGGCCGGATTGCCGATCACGGTTTGGTCATGAGCGAGTTCGTTCCGGGCGAGCCACCCATGCAGCACAATTTCCCGCGCAGAAATCGGATTATCGCGGCGTTGAGCCGCGGTGTGCTGATCGTGGAGGCGTCGCTCAGCAGCGGCTCATTGATCACCGCGGATCATGCGCTCGACATTGGGCGGGACGTGTTTGCAGTGCCCGGTGCCGTCGGCTTCGAGCAGAGCCAGGGGACTCACAAGCTGATCCAGGATGGCGCCAAGCTCGTTGGAAATGCTTCCGACGTACTTCGCGAATTCGGCATGGCGCCGTTGTCGCCCGACAGGCGTCGCAAAAAACTCCCGGCGGAGCCGCCTTCCGATTTGCGGAAAGATCTACGAGCTGTATGGAACGCGGTTGGCGAGATGCCGCGTCACGTGGACGAATTGGCGCGCACCTGCGGTCTCACGACGAGCGAGACTCTCACCACTCTGCTCGAGCTGGAGCTGAGCGGCCACGTAAAGCATCTTGCAGGCATGCAATACATTCGGTTGTAAGCTGTATGTGGTGGGTAGTGTGATATTCGCTTGCGAATCACGCGTCCGCGCGTCCCCGCGTCGCCAACTCACTGCTTCCGCTGGTACACCCGCGCAAAACCCCATGGCTTCGACACCGCCACGACGTTGTACCGCCCCACAAGCTGATCGAAGATATATCTGCCGTCCGGCTTGTTTCGCTGTGAGCTGAACACGCGCCAAATCAGCACGTAGTCAATGCGTCCGCCGGTTTGTTCGGTGTAGTCGGAAAACATCGCATGCGGCGGGAAATCGCCATCCACTTCAGTGCCGATCGTCAGATACGGGTTGAGGCGCGACCGGAAGTGCACCGGAAAATACGCAGTGTTCGCCTCGTAGTTGTCCAGCGTCACGAGACCACGCTTCGCTGCGATGTAACCAGCGGTGTGCAGGAAAAACGAAATATTGTCGGCGAGGACTTTGCCTGGCGGTGTGTATGCCCGCTGTGAGAATGGAATTGGCAGCAAAGTAGCGTTCGGCGCGATGACATCGCCTGCAGATTCGTATTCCGTGATTTGTGCATCGATGGCGTGGTAGGCCGGCCAGCGCAGCACGAGCAAGCCGACTGCGATGCCAATCGCCGTGATGCGCAGTGTAATCCTCGCCAGCTCCGGCACTGGCTGCGTCGCAAACCAAAGGAGTGCAAACAGGCACGCATACAGCTGAATCCTGCTGCTCAGGTAGTACCCGCCCGCCATTCCCTCCGGCACGAACAAAAACACAAGAAACAGAACCATTGTGAAAAGCCCCCACGCATCCGTCGCTTCCCAGCGCGTACGTCTCTGCACGCGCGTCACGACTGTCGACACCGCAATCAACAGGAATAGAGCGGCGAGGCTGGTCGAGAAGACATCGTCTGCGAGATGAAAAACGGAAATGGAGTGGAAATGGATCAGGTCGTCGAACCGGTCGCTGAATTTTGGGAACGGCCATTCATGTGCGGGTGCGGAAGCCGGGCTTGTGAGATACCAGAATACGAGTGCAAGCGATGGTAGCGTGGCTATTAAAAGCGGTACGACTCCACGCACGCGTTGCAGGACCCACGAGGCGAAGTGTTCGGGGCGCTCGGTAAACCATTCGACAATGGCTTGCCATTTGACGATACCGAATAGCGCAACAATCGTCATGAACCAGGCGACAATGTGCGAGAAGTACATGCACAGCAACAGCAGCGCGAGTACGACTACGTGGCGCGGTTCAAGCCTGCCGCCGCGCCGCAGTGCGTAGCCGATCGCGACGAACGTCAGCATCACGCCAATGCAGAAGTTGTAGAATCCCATATGCAGCGGGAAGCCATAAACGAACGGAAACACGAGCAGCGCGAGCGCACCGGCTTCGGGCGCAACGGCGAGGAGAGCGTAGCGGAGGGCGAGTGGAATGCCGAGGGCGATGATCGCGACGAGCAGCTTTTCAGCGACAGCCGGCGGAACGACGTTCATAGCCGCAGCCAGCAGAATGTGTCCGGTCCAGTTCGGGACCGGCGAGTAGTCGACTGTGTAATAGCGTCGCAGAACGGAATGGTCCGGG
>JBBQYT010000336.1:0-3905 GCA_038208385.1 Longimicrobiales bacterium
GTTGTCGGTAGTCACGTGGTCTCTGCCCAGCCACCAGTGACGTCCACCCCACACGAGCACTGCCAACGCAATTATCCCGAGGACGACCGGCACCGGCGAGCGGCGCTTTTCCTTCTTCGCACCATCGTCGTGTGACGATGAACCGTCTGTAACCGGTGCCACATTGTCCTGAACAACCGTAGCCATTTTATCTCCTGAACGAGTACGAATGATCTAATGAAGCGTGCTCGCCACACCCGCGGCGCGCGCCAGATTGATGCGAGCAGTTGCTGCTGCGTAACGGGCGTCGATGGCAGCATCGCGCGCCCTGATCAATGATGACTGCGCATTGATCACTTCAATGTTTCCGGCGACTCCGTTCCTGAATCGCTCGCGCGACTGCGAGAGCTCTTCCTCCGCGAGGTTCAGCTGCTCCGCAGCGACGGCCAGCTGCTCCTGTCCGTTCTGCAGATCGAGCAGCGACGCGCGCACATCCGCGCTCACCTGCTGCGTCAGATCGCGCGAACGCACCTGCGACTCGCGCAGCACCGCGCCCTGCTCATCCATCCGAGCTTCGCGACGGAATCCCTCGAGCAACGGCCACGTCACCTGCAGACCGATCTGCCCCGTGCCGATGAAATTGTCCGAATTGGTGCCGTTTCCGCCGTAATCGCCCGCAAGATCGATGCGCGGAATCCATTCCTTCTGAATCGACTTGCGCGTGAGACGCGCCGTCTCTTCGCGCGCAGCCTCCGCACGCAGCTCTGGACGATGCCCGAGCGCGAGCGTCGTCGCCTGCACTACATCCGTCGGTGCGCTCGAGCTGCCAAAGCCCGTCGTCAGCGTATCCGCAAACGTGTATTGCACCGATGCATCCTGGCCGAGCGCGCGGGCCAAATCGATCGACGCCTGCTGAAGCTGATTGCGCGCGAGCAGCACGCGACCATCCGCTGCAACCTTCTGTGTCTTCGCACGCGTGACATCGATCGCCGTACCGACACCCGCCTGCAGCTCCGTCTCGGCGAGCGACAGCAGCTCCAAAGCCAGAGCCACGTCCGCCTGACGCGCCCCGACCGTCGCAGCAGCACGCACACCACGCAGATACGCGAGCGCCGCGCGCTGCGCAGACATCTCCGTCGTCACCGTGCGCTGTGCATCCACACTCACTACCGCGGAACGCGTCGCCTGCACACGCTGCCACGCCGACAAATCCAGCAACGGCTGACGTACCCCGAAACGTGCGTCATACAGCGAGAACGGACCGATGCGGTCCGGCAACGGTGGCTGCCCCGGCACTGTCGGGAACTCAATACCGAATGAATTCTTGTTGAACGAACGGTCCAGCCAGCCCGCGCTTCCCGTCACGGACGGGAGCAGAAACGACTTCGCCTGGCGCACCCGCGCACCGGCTTCCTCAACCTGCAGCGATGCGATCTCTACCGAAGGCGTATTCCCAGTAGCCTGCAGAACGGCCTCCGACAGCGAAATGCGCACACGCCCCGGCGTCTGCGCTGAAAGCGATGTGAATCCAAGCCCGCTCACAAGGAACGCCTCCAATAACCCTCTGTAACGCATTAGAATTGCGCCTGTTCTTTCGCGATCCCGCGAAGAAAAATGTCGATATGCGACTCTACGAGCGCATTGAGATCGATTTTGCCCGCCTCATAGCACGCCAGCGAATGATTGTGAATCACAAACGACGTGAGCGGCGCCAACGCCAATCGCACCGCATGATCCACTTCAACCTGCCTGAACTCACCCGAACCAATGCCCCGCTGAATCGCCGTCGCAAACAGCTTCCGGCCCCGCTGAATCACCTTCTCGAAAAAAATCTCCGCCAGCGCCGGAAAATTCGCTGCCTCACTCATGATCAGCTTCGGTATCCCCGAAGTGGGGTGCCTCCCGATCACCGACCACCACGTCAACATCAGTGTTCGAAACAGCTCCGTCGCACTCCCCGTGTGCGCCTCGATCATCTGCTCTCCCGCCTCGACCGTCGGAACGATCGACTCCTCCAATACCGCCCGGAACAGGTCCTCCTTGCTCCGGAAATACAGATAGACCGTCCCCTTCGTCACCCCCGCACGCGCCGCAATCTGCTCCATCTTCGTCGCCGCAAAACCCTTCTCTACGAACAAATCCAGCGCCGCTGACACGATCTCCGCCGGACGCGCTTCGCTCCGCCGCTCCCAGCGTTTGGGTCGGTCGCCAACGGCCGCGTGATTTTGGGCTTCGTGCATGAGTCCTCCGGCTAAAACTAACTGACCAGTCGGTAAGTTGTTACATTCAAACGCCCATGTCAACTGCCCGCGTAGCCCCATTACGCACCCGCTTGAACTTCGGTCTCTCCAGCCATACGTTTCGCGCCGTGGAGGTGTCTACGGAGGAGCGCCGGGTCAAGCTCACGCTGCACTATGACGGTGCTGCGTTTCATGGCTGGCAGGTACAGCCTGAATCGCGGACGGTGCAGGCCGAGCTGGAGGCGGCGCTCAGTCGTTTGACGAGCCGCCCGTCGAGCGTGATTGGGGCGGGCCGCACCGATAGCGGTGTGCACGCCACCGGTCAGGTGGCATCGACGCTCGTTCCGCTCAAATGGACTCCGGCCGAGCTGCGACGCGCATTGAACGCGGTGCTGCCGGATGGCATGTGGGTGGAAGCGGCGGAAGACGTCCCGATGAGCTTTCACGCGCGCTACAATGCAGTTGCTCGGAGCTACATCTACCGGGTGGGGCTGGTCGAGCGAACGCGTTCGCCATTTCTGGCGCGATGGTGCTGGCCGCTGGTAGAGCCTGTCGAGGTCACATTGCTGGAGCGGGCCGCACAAGCTGTGATTGGCGAACACTCCTTTGCGGGCTTCGCCAAGTCTGGTCAGCCGGAGCGGGGCGAGCGGTGTATAGTCTATTCTTCGGGGTGGACGCAGTGGACGGACGCAGGCGTCGAATACCAGGTCACCGCAAATCGTTTTTTGCACCACATGGTGCGCTACCTCGTCGGAACGATGGTCGACGTGGCGCGTGGCCGTCGTGATGTCGGTGACATGTATGCAATGCTCGAGCGAGAAGGCGGCGTGGAAACTTCACCTCCCGCGCCGCCAGAAGGATTGTTCCTTACACGCGTACACTACACGCGCGATGCGCTGACAACCCGGGGGCCAGGCCATGAAGTTTTTCCTTGATACAGCCGAAGTCGAAGAGATCACGAAGGCGGCGCAGGCCGGCCTGATCGACGGAATCACGACCAACCCGACGCTGCTTTCGAAAGCGGCCGGAGCGACGGGTGACCCGCGCGATATTCTGAAACAGATCGCGAGCGCGGTAGCGGGACCGATCAGCGCGGAAGTGGTTGCGCTGAAGACCGACGACATGTTGAGGGAGGGGCGCGAGCTTGCAAAGATCGCAGACAACATCGTGGTCAAGGTGCCGCTCACGGAGGATGGTCTGCACGCGTGCAGGAAGTTCCGCACAGAAGGCATCAGGGTAAACGTCACGCTGTGCTTTTCGCCGACGCAGGCGCTCCTCGCCGCAAAAGCCGGCGCGAGCTACATCTCGCCGTTCGTTGGACGACTCGATGACATCTCGCACGATGGCATGGAGCTCGTCAAGCAGATCGTCATCATCTACGACAATTACGATTTCGCGACGGAAGTGCTCGTGGCATCCGTGCGCCATCCGCAGCACATCGTCGAAGCCGCATTGATGGGCGCGCACGTGGCAACAATGCCTGCAAAGATCCTGTATCAAATGTTCCAGCACCCGCTCACGGACAAGGGCATGGCCGCGTTTCTCGCGGACTGGGAGAAACTGCCACAGAAGTCGCGCAACCTGACATGAAGCTGCCGCGGTCCCTAATCTATTCCCTGCTGTTCACGCTGGTGCTGGGCATCGCGGCGTACGCACGCGCTGCGCACGATGAACGGCCACAGGCAG
>JBBQYT010000337.1:0-3896 GCA_038208385.1 Longimicrobiales bacterium
AGAGGCGAATAATCGGGCGTCATATCGCAGATGCCTGTCCATTGGCGCAGGATCTTCAGCTTTGCCATGAACGGGAACAGGTCGATTGCGCGCGCTGCGGTTGATGCCAGGAACGGGAACGTCGAGCGCGTCGAATAGCTCGTATACGGATTGATCTCTGCCCCGACAACGAATTCGCCGCGCGGGCTTTGTGACACGTACACGCCGATGTCGGCCGATGCGACGATGCGGTCGAGTGCGGGCTTGTACGATTCTGTCACGAATGCCTGCAGCGGGTGGCTCACGATTGGCAGGCGGAGACCTGTCATGCGGCCGATGTTGCTCACGAATCCGCCCACTGCACTCATCACTGCGCCCGCCTGGATATTTCCTTTTGTCGTTTGAACACCCAGACAACGTCCGTCCTTGATCTGCACACCTGTGACATCGACGCCCTGGTGCACGTGTACGCCCAGCCGCTGGGCAGCGCTCGTGTAGCCCCATACGACGGCATCGTGACGAATTGTCGCGCCCGGCGGGTGGTACGCAGCACCGAGAATTGGACGACGTCCACCGGCCGTCATGTCGAGCTCGGGACACACTTCCTTCACCTGCTTTGCATCCATGAACACGGTGTCGACGCCAAAGCACTGGTTCTGGATGGCGCGCTCGTGGTTCGTGCGTAGCTGCGCCTCCGAGTGCGCCATCCACAACAGTCCACGCTCGGACCGCATCACATTGAAGTCCAGCTCCTGTGACAGCGTGCGGTACAGCTCTGCGGCTGCGTGATTGAACTTGATCGTCTCGGGCGCATTGTAGTTGGCGCGCACAATCGTCGTGTTGCGGCCTGTGTTGCCAACGCCAATGTAGCCGCGCTCGAGGACTGCGACGTTCGAGATGCCGTGCTGCTTCGCCAGGTAGTAGGCGGCGGCGAGGCCGTGACCGCCGCCACCGATGATGACGACATCGTAGCGGTCGCGAATCTTGTCTTCGCGGAGCGTTGCGCGCTTGCTTGCAAATTCCATTACGACTGTGCTCCTGCGGGCTGCAGCAACGCAGCATTATCGCGATCGATGACGAGCTCTGCTTCCGCGGTCACCTGCACATCCAGGTCGGCGCACGCAGCCAGCACGCGCTCACGCAGGTAATGCGATACGGGAGCGGGCACGAAGATATGCAATGCGGTTTGCGTTGCGATCACTTTCGCGGGTACGTGTGCGACGAATCCCTGCAAAAATGCCGGGCGTGCGTTCGGCAGTGGATTGGCCGATATGCGTGCGAATGCCTCGTCGGTTTCGCCGCGCAGTGTCCAGACGCCCCAGCCGTCGGTCTGGTCGATCACGAGAGCTGTCTGTTCGTAGATCAGGAGCCGCTCTCCGGCCGCGACGGTCTCGGCGCGTGCTTCGCGCGAGGAGACGAGCCATGCTTCATCGCTTGCGACGCGCAGAATTGTATGTGTATCACCGCCGCCGAGACGGTCCAGCGCAACACGGCTGGCCAGGTAGGACACGACGGTTGCGCGTGTCGGAATCAAATCAAGCACGGAGGCGCACTCCTTCCGGATCGTAGAACGGTCCGCTCGTGAGTGTGCCTTCCATTCGTTTGTTGTTGTCCATTCGTGCGGTCACGGTATTTGGTAATTCGCCGGGCGCGCGCAGCCATGCGAGCGCTACGCCATGTCCGAGCGCTGGCGAGAATCGGCACGATGTGATGCGGCCTGCGTGTTCGCCGTTTACGAACAATTGCGAGCCGTCGACAGGCACATCGGGACCCGGGAACGTGATGCTCACCAGCGTGCGCTCCGGACGGTCCTGATTCAGTCGCTGGAGTGACGTTTTCCCAATGAATGTGGGCTTTTCCATTTTGACAGCCCACGGCAGACCGAGCTTGAGAGGCGTTGCATCGAAGTCTGTGTCCTGTCCGACGATGATGTGGCCTTTCTCGAGTCGCAGCATGCGCAGTGCATCGAGGCCGTGCGGCCGCACCTCGAGATCGGCGCCAGCCTCACTCAGTGCCTCCCACAACTGTACGCTGTAGAGCGATGGGTGGTGCAGCTCGAAGCTCAATTCGCCGAGGAAGCCGACTCGCAGCGCGAAGCACGGAATCCCTGCGACTTCGATTTCCTTCATTTTCGAGTAGCCGAATGATTTCGAGTCGAGCGGCGCGTCGGTCACACGCGCGAGCAGCTCGCGCGCCTGCGGCCCTGCAACATTGATTGCGCCGTAGGTCATCGTGATGTTTGCGATGTGTACGTGCATGTCCCAGGCTTCCGCCCAGTCACGGAACCATGCCTCTGCGTGGTCCGCGCCGCCAGTCGTCAGCGTGAGGTAGTAGCCTGCATCACCGAGTTGGCCGATGAGACCATCGTCGAACACGTAGCCGGCTTCATTCAGCAGCAATGCGTACCGTAGCGAGCCCAGCTTGATGTCTCCCACCCGGCACGGATAGATGCGCTCGAGGAATTTTGTCGCGTCCGGACCGGCAACACGATACTTGCCGAGCGTGCCCACATCCATCAGGCTAACGCCCTTCCGCACCGCCCAATATTCCGCGAGCAGGTCGCCGTAATGCGAGGGACGCTTCCACGCGCCGGCCCATTCCATTGATGCGCCGAGCGAGACGTGCTTGTCGTGCAGCGCAGTTCTGTATTCGACGGGAGTACGAATGCCTGCGGCAATGTCTTCCAGGCGAACCGCGCGCGCGGGCGGCCGCGCCGTCGTCGCATTGCTCCACACCGTCTCGGGTGCGCGCGCCTTCACGAATGCGCGCAAATGCATGTGGCACATTGCGCCCTGACACGCGCCGGCAGTCGTCTTCGAGTAGCGCTTGAGCAGCTCAGTCGCGCGGAAGCCGTCCTCCCATGCAGTATTCAGGTCCGCGATTTTCACGTCCTCGCACAAACAAACAAAGCCGGCCGTCGGTGTTTCCGGAAATGATGCAGCGGTCGTAGCGCTCTCTTCACCCGCACCCGTCCAGCGCCCGCTCTCCATTGCCTCGGCTACCGTACACCCCGGCATCACCACTTCTCCTGCGCCAACGATTTCACTCTCGATCGACTGCCGCAACAATCCATCACGCGGCGTCACACCCGAAGCAATGACAAGAATGTCGCAGGCGATGGCTTCCGTGCCGCCCGCCGTCTTGACGATGACACTGCGCAGCTGTTTGCGTCCGCGCGCCTCAGCAATGCTGCCATTGCGGATTACGCGGACTTCCGCCGGCAATGAATCAGCGACCGCATCGGGGGCGATCACGGCCTTGATTGCGACGCCTGCGGCGAGAAGGGTGGAAAGGTGCTCGATGCCTTCGCGCGTCGACAGTGCGACTACTGCGCTATTGCCCGGCTTCACGTTGTGCACGCCGGCAAGTCGTGCAGCGCCGCGGGCGAGGAATACGCCCGGGATGTCGTTGCCCTGAAAGACTGCGTGCTGCTCGATTGCGCCCGTCGCAACAATGACGCGCGCCGGAAACACCATGTGCAGAAAATCATCAGCGGCGACGGGTACGAGCGGACCCTCGTAAATCCCTACCGCAGTTGCATACTGGATGATCTTTGCATTCGATTCCGCGCGTAGCTGTTGCTCGAGCTGTTGTGCTGCAGCGCGCGCAGGTCCAGGCGGAAGCTTCTGGCCAATCGCGCCTTCATCGACGAGCAGCACACTCTTGCCGGACTGCGCAGCACCCAGCGCTGCGCTCAGACCCGCGACGCCGCCACCGATCACGAGAAGATCGGGATGGTGTGCGCGTCTCTCGCGGTCTTTCGGCTTCGCGTCCATCTTCACGTGCGCAATGCCGGTGAGACCACGCACGAGCGGCTCGAGCACGCGCCACGCAGAGCGCGGCTTCAGCATCGACTTGTAGGGTGCGTTTGTCGGGAGCGATGCGCGGATCCGACCAGTGACGGCGAGTAGGTCGTT
>JBBQYT010000338.1:0-3881 GCA_038208385.1 Longimicrobiales bacterium
CTGTATGTAGCGTCGACCGCTGTTTCTGCGGCAAGCTCTCCCGATGTCGTTGTTTCGTCGCTCAAGGCATCACATGCGTAAGACGATAAATCAGCAAGGCAGCACGTTTCGTTGCGAGCGTAAGTGAAGGCAGGTCGACGACCTCCGCGGGCGAATGCGCACCGCTTCCCATCGGACCCAGACCATCGAGACCGGCAACCAGCTCGGATACGAATGCGATGTCGCCACCCCCGCGTTTGCGTGGATCACCCGCAACAACGGGTCCGCTCCCGAGCGCGCGACTAATGGAATCCAAAGAAGCGAGCAGTGCGAAGTTCTTTTTCGTGCCTGCCATGCCGGGATACGGGTCAGCGCCGAAAAGGAAACTGACCGCCGAACCGCCATTAAAGCGACGCGCGACATCGGTCATCATGGTTTGAACTCGCTTGAGGTCCGCGGCTCTCATGACGCGCATTCCGCCCTGCACGATCAGGGCGGCATCCTGTCGTGCGGCCGACGAGTCGACGCGAACGCCGAGCGGATAGACCTGTACGTTCGGCTCGGCTACGAATAACCCCTGAACGCTCTGAATGATGCGAAGTGCCTGCACGAAGGCAGGGTGGTCCCGAAGCTCGGCGCCCCGCGAAAACGGCGGGGCAGTCGGCACGCGTAGAATCCATTCCGCAAAACCAAGTCGCGATGGCGATGCGCCGCCCATGTTGCCGGCAGCGGCCTCGAACGCGAGTGCAGCATCCATCCGCTTCGCGATGTCCACCAGCTCCGCGCGGCTCACGGACATCGGGTTGCCCGCATCCTCCTCATCTCCCGTCAGTGCGACTGCAACATGCGCGCTGTCGAGCAGACCAACGTCGCGTAGCGCAATCAGTGCAAACAACAGCACGACATCACCGCCCTTGCAATCGAGCACACCCGGCCCGCGCGCAGTTGTCGAGCTCATACGCTCGAACCGCTGGAACGCATCATCGCTTTCATAGACGGTGTCCAGGTGCCCGATCAACAGAACGCCCGTACCGTGGCCACCAGGTCGTTCTCCAAACAGGTGACCCGCGCGCTGCATTTCTGCGGGCAGCTCGCTCCATGTTGTCGCGAAGCCGAGCGAGTCGAGCTGCTCTCTGAAAACGACGCCGACTCTCCGCACGCCCGCAAGACTGAACGTCCCGCTGTTGATGTCGACGACGTGCTGCAAAAAAGCTACAGCACTGTCCGCGCGCGCATCGACTGCGCGTGAAATGCGTTGCTCGACCGGTGTCAGTGTGCCTGCGTTGTTCTGCGCATACACGCACACGGGTCGCGTGAGGATCGCGACAACCATCAGCGCGCGCACGGCAGCAGCAACAGCAATAAATCGTTGAGCCAAGCGGGACTCCGAGGGGTGTTCGGCGTGCCCGGGATGATGTCATCGGGAGCGCGGAGGCCGCAAGCCTTTCGTGTATACATTGAGGGGGTCGATGTATACATCCAGCCGGTCCACGAAGTCCTTGCGGCATCCGCAGTTACACGCTTATAGTGGGCCCCGAAGACAACAGACGCTGCTCAGAGCAAAGCCGTCGAAAGGCGGTGGCGCAGAGTGTCGGGACTAAAGCGATAACGACGTCGCCATGTCAGCCGAGCCGCCAGCGAACGACTCCCAGTCGGCGCCAGGTGGCTCGTTCTGCATCCTGGTGTCGCTAAGCAGCGGAGGTCCCCGATGAAAAAGTTTGTTCTCATCGGCGTAGTGTCGATTGTCTGCACGTTGTGTTTGCCATCCGTTGGTCACACGCAAATGACGAAGCGGCTCGTTGCATTTCAGAATGCACCCGACACCGTTGTGCCGGCATTCGGCTTCGTCACGGACACCAGCGAGGCAGCGCGCGTACTGACACGCGCGCTGACACTCACACTCAACCACGTCGATGCGACGACAGCGATGTTGTCGAACGCGGAAGAGTTCGTCGGCGTGAAATACAGGTATGGCGGAATTTCGCCAAAACGCGGGTTCGACTGTTCGGGCTTTGTGCAGTTCGTGTTTGCGAAGACCGGCATTCAGCTTCCGCGCACAGCATTCGAGATGGCGCGCCGCGGTGAGAGGCTCGAGAGCGACATTGCAAAACTGCTTCCGGGTGACCTGCTTTTCTTTGCGGCTCCCGGTAGCCATCGCAAGATCGATCACGTTGCGATTTATGCCGGCAACAACCGTGTCATTCACGCGACAAAGCATCGCGGCGTGAAGTTCGACAGTATCGGTGGCACGAAAGGTCACTGGCTGGAGGAACACTTCGTGGGTGCACGCCTGCTGGCTCCGCGCCAGCCTGCGCCAGCTCACACCGCAACCGTCACCGTTCCTGAAATCCCCATAGACTGACCGGCTGTACAGCCGGCCCTCGCGTTGCAGGCGGTGCGGGACCGCACTATTCTGAAGGCCCTCTCCAAGATTGTTGGTCGCATTTTCCGGAGGCGCTTTGCAGAAGGGTCGATCCCGCACCGTTCCTCGCGCGCTGCTGCTGCTGGCGGCCATTTTTGCCGCTCCCACCGGTGCGCAGGCTCAGAAATCCCAACCCACAGTCCATCCCGCCGAGGCGCTGGAGCTCATGAGCGGCGACAGCATGCTCAAGCACATCCAGGTTCTCGCGGCAGATTCATTCGAAGGCCGAAAGCCAGGCACGCGTGGCGGTGATCTCACTGAACGCTACATCGAACGGATTTTCCGCGATCTAGGGCTCGGCGCCGGCGGCCTCGACAACAGCTACTACCAGAAAGTGCCGCTCATCGGCACACGATACGCCGCCAGCGCAAAATTTACGTTGGGTGGACGTACAATCAGCGCGCGTGTTCCTGATGACATGGTCGTGGGACGCACCTCGCCGGGACCGCGGCCACTCAACCTCGTCAACTCTCCCGTAATATTCGTTGGCTTCGGAATTGTCGCACCGGAATCCGGACGCGATGACTACAAGAACGTCGATGTGACGGGGAAGACTGTCATACTCCTGAGCGGAAAGCCGAAGGCGGAAGCTGGCGGAGCCGCATTGAGTCCGATCGTAACTTCGCTGCTCGCGCGTACGGATGCGGCGTATGCAAAAGGCGCGGATGCTGTGTTTGCGGTGCACGACAGCACATTCCTCGGCACAGCGTGGTCTGCGATTGCAAATCCATTGCGCGGAGAGCGGTTGAGGCTAGCACAATCGGTCGAGGATGCGCCCACAGGACTCGCGCACCTGCGCGGGTTCATGAGCCATGACTTCTTCCTGTCATTATTGCCTGACAATGCGCGCGACTGGAACGCGCTGATCGCACAGGCTACGCGCAGCGATTTCCGGCCGATCGATCTGAACGGATCTGCGGACGTTCATCTCCAACAAATCGAGCGCGCATTCACATCGCGCAACGTCGTTGCGAAACTCGGAGCGGATCCCAATCTGCGCGACGAATGGGTCGTAGTCACCGCGCACTGGGACCATCTCGGGCGCGATACAACACTCGCCGGCGACCAGATCTTCAATGGCGCGATCGACAATGCAGGTGGTATTGCAGAAATGATCGAGATGGCGCGTGCAATGCTGCTGCTGCCAAAGCCGAGACGCTCTGTACTGTTCGTTGCGACAACCGGCGAAGAATCCGGTATGCTCGGCACGCAGTACTACGTGTCGCATCCGCTCTATCCACTCGAGCGCACACTCGCCGACATCAATCTCGACTGGTTCTTTCCCTGGCCAAAAACCCGCGACTACTTCGAGACCGGCTTCGGCAGCTCCACACTCGACACACTGCTCGTCACATTCGCAAAAGAACAGGACCGCACCGTCAGCAAGGACCCCTGGCCGGAGCAAAACTTCTACTTTCGATCGGACCACCTGCCATTCGCGCAGGCCGGCGTGCCCTCACTCTTCGGCGGCATGGGACTC
>JBBQYT010000339.1:0-3874 GCA_038208385.1 Longimicrobiales bacterium
CGCGCTGATCGAAAGCGGCTTCTCGCCCAACGCATACTCGAGCGCAAAAGCAGTCGGGCTCTGGCAGCTGATGGAAGGCACTGCGAAACTGCAGGGGCTCGAAGTGTCGACCTATGTCGACGAGCGCCGCGATCCGTTGAAGTCGACCGATGCCGCAGTGCGCCATTTGAAGGGACTTCACTCAGTATTCGGCAGCTGGTACCTTGTTGCAGCCGCGTACAACAGCGGCGATGGCCGCGTCGCGCGCACCCTCAAGCGCGAGACCGGCATCGTCAAAGGCGACGACTCGCTGTTCTGGAAAATCGACACATTCCTGCCGAACGAAACACGCAACTACGTTCCACAGCTGATTGCAGCAGCCATCGTCGCAAAAAATCCGGACCTCTACGGCTTCAAGAACGTCGTGCTGCAACGCGCCGATTCATTCGATGTCGTCAACGTGCGCCGCGCTACCGACATTGCCGCAATTGCACGCGCGGCAAACGTCTCCGTCGATGAAATTCGCGCGCTCAACCCGCACCTGTATCGGGGCGTGACGCCGCCGCATCGCACATTCGCTGTGCGCGTGCCAATGGGAACCTCAGAAGGATTCGCCGACGCGCTCGCAGAAATCCCCGCACGCGAGCGGGTGCACAACCTGACCTACACATTCCAGCGCGGCGACAAGCTGTCCGACATCGCACGCCGCTACGCCGTCAGCGTTGCATCGCTCAGGGAAGCAAACAGCGTCAAGTCAAAGCCGATGCGCAGCGGCCGCGTGCTCACGATCCCGCTCGTGGCGGAAGCCCGCATGGCAGACGCGTCCGATAAGCCGCACAAGACGAAGAGCACTACAAAGCCCGAAACAACGAAACTCGCAAGAACGCCATCGCCTAAAAAGAAATCACTCGCGAGCGAGACTGTTGTCGCGACAAAGACCTATCGCGTTCGCAAAGGTGATACACTGGGTGAGATTGCAGACGCGCACGGCACGACGGTGAGCAAGCTGCGCGCATTGAATGGTCTCACTCGAAAGAGCACAATCCAGCCTGGTCAGAAACTCGTGATCAACCGCGCGTCCGCCACGCGCCGCGCCAAAGATGCTGTTGACGCGCGAACTGCCGAGTAGCCTCGCCCGCACAAGCACAAGCATCGTTTCCACACAGAGCTCACAAGGATCCCTTTGGGATCCCACAGAGATCACAGAAAAAAGAAAAAGAAGGAAAGAAGAATTACTTTTTGGTTGTTCTTCGTGACCTCTGTGGGATCCCCTTTGGGGATCCTTGTGCTCTCCGTGTGAAAACGATGCCAGTCCAGCCAAAAATTTGGCCTCACACCGCCATTTTCTGACCCTCGTTGTTTCAGGACGTCTTCTAAGTTAAATTAATAGAACAACTTACACGGTTGTTGTAGCCAAGCTGTGTACCAAGGAGATCGATGAACCGACGCAGGCTTCAGAAGCTCGACATGGGGCGTATGACCGTTGGCATTACGCTGACGGGTATGCTGTGCCTGAGTGCGTGGACCGTTGATACGGTGCATCGCCCGGCGAGCCGCGTGATTGCGTCGTTGCCGGGACAGGCGATTGCGCTGGCGGAGGACATCACGTCGTCGCCTTCGGTGGTTCGAACGGATGTTGCCGGGTGGGACCTGCCGGTGACGCGCAACGCGCGAGTCGACTACTGGATCAATTTTCTGTCGACGACGCGGCGGGTGAAGATGCAACGCTGGATGGAAGCATCGGGGCGCTATGTGCCGATGATTCAGACGGAGCTGCGCGCGCGCGGCATGCCAGAGGATCTGATTTACCTGGCGCTGATCGAGAGCGGGTTTTCGCCGAATGCGTACTCGAAGGCGAAGGCTGTCGGGATGTGGCAGTTCATGGAGGAGACGGGTCGCCGCCAGGGTCTGGAAGTTTCGCAGTACGTGGATGAGCGGCGCGACCCCGTGAAGGCGACGGGCGCTGCACTCGATTTTCTACAGTCGCTGCACAAACAGTTCGGCAGCTGGTATCTGGCTGCTGCGGCGTACAACAGCGGACCGAATCGCATTGAGCGTTTGCTGCGCGAGCACGAGGGCGGCATGCGCGGGGATGAAGAGCTGTACTGGAGCATCGCGCCGTATCTGCCGCAGGAGACACGCGACTACGTGCCGCTGATGCTGGCCGCTGGATTCATTGCAAAGAATCCTGAGAGCTATGGTTTCACGAATTTGAATTACGATGAACCGCTGGGTTTTGCGACGGTGAGTGTGCCGGGTGCAACATCGCTGTCGACGATTGCAAGAGCATCGGCGACGGAAGATTCGGTGGTGCGTGGCTTGAATCCGCAGCTCGTGCTGGGCAGGACACCGCCGGGCCGAGCAACCGATGTACGCATTCCCGAGATGCATGCAGGCGCGTTTGCAAAGAACTTCACGCGCGTGGCTGCAGATGCACCGCGCGAAGCCGCAGTGCGTGCAGTCGCGGCCGTGCGCACGAGCAAGAATGCGAAGAGCGTGTCGCACTCGAGCGCGAAGACGCATGTCGTAAAGCGTGGCGAAACGCTGACGGCAATTGCACGCAAGTACGGCGTGAGCGTCGCATCGCTGCGTGCGGCGAACACTGGTGTGTCAGGTCGCGCATTGAAGACCGGCAAGGTGCTGCGCGTACCCGCGACCCGTGTCGCGCTCAACTAGCTGCAGCGGCTCCGTACACTCAACGGAGCCGCCGCGATCGGGACGGCGCGCGTTCTGCATTTACAGGGATCTGTACCACCCTCGATGACGTAACAGGAGAGCCCGCACATGCACTGGATCAAGGTCACGGCACCGCACTACGACCAGTCCCGCCGATACAATGGCCAGGTCGGCGAAGTGATCGGCTCCTGGGGTCCGGAGAATAGCGCGAACGGCCGGCACGGTTTCCTGGTCGAGTTCCAGGACGGCGAAATCGTCGGCATCGCTGATAATGAAGTTGAAGTTGTGGAACAGCCCGCGACGTAGCTGCGCTTGTCTGCGTTACGTGTACGTTGAGTTTCCGGGGCTCGTCGGGGTGCGGTAGCCACCCTTCCGACTGACGTTCACTCAGAGGAATCACGCGGACCATACTCATCCGCAAACATCTCCCACACGACGAAGAAGACCGCAGCGATCAGCGGGCCGGCAATGAAGCCGGCAAGGCCGAATACGCTCACGCCGCCAAGTGTGGCGAGGAGGACGACGTAGTCGGGAAGCCTGGTTTCCGCGCCAACGAGGATTGGGCGCAGCAGATTGTCTATGAGGCCGATCACCAGTGTGCCGCCGAGCACAATGACGACGCCTTTCCAGACGGCACCTGTCGCGAACATGATAATAGCTGCAGGGACCCACACGAGCGTCGCGCCGAAGGCGGGAATCAGCGACAACACTGCCATCACAACGCCCCAGAATATCGCGTCCTGGATGCCCAGCAGCGCGAACATGATACCGCCGAGCGCGCCCTGAATGGATGCTACGACGGCGGTGCCTTTCACCGTCGCACGCGAGACCTGCGCAATCGTCTCAATAAGACGACGCTCGCGTCGATCACCCATCGGGATTACACGGATCAGCGCCCGCGTGATGCGGTCGCCATCGCGCAAAAAGAAAAACAGCACGTACAACATCACGCCGACGAGCAGCGCCACAGTGAGTGCGTCTGACCGATCAGCAGGGCTTTCCCACCGATGTACTGCGTCGCATACACGGCTGCATTCTGAAGTGCGGAGTGCACGCGGTCGAGGTCGACGTTGTACCGCGCAAGCATGTCAGTGAGCCTTGGGAGATAGCGCTCCACCAGCTTCATCGGCGCATCCATGTCGATCTGGCCGGTTGCAACGCGGTCATACAATGAAAGAGCCTGCTGCGCGACAACGGCGAGAAGTAGCCCGGCCGGCAC
>JBBQYT010000340.1:0-3841 GCA_038208385.1 Longimicrobiales bacterium
CCATACCGACGCTCGATATAATCATCCAGTATCACCAAAAACTCCGGCACAATCGAATCGCCCTTCAGCGTCGTGAACAGGCGTCCGTCCACATATACAGGCGCCTTCGGCTCCTCGAACGTTCCAGGCAGCGAAATCCCAATGTTCGCATGCTTCGACTCGCCGGGTCCATTCACTACGCAGCCCATCACCGCGACTTTCATTTCTTCGACGCCGGGGTAGCGCGCGCGCCATGACGGCATGTTGTCGCGGATATAGAACTGGATATCCTCGGCCATCTTCTGGAAGAACGTGCTCGTCGTACGACCACAGCCGGGGCACGCCGTCACCTGCGGTATGAAGCTGCGAATCTCGAGGGACTGCAGCACCTGCTGTGCGACCATCACTTCTTCAGTGCGATCCCCGCCGGGACGCGGTGTCAGCGATACACGAATCGTATCGCCAATTCCTTCCTGCAGCAGGATCGACAGACCCGCAGTGCTTGCAACCACACCCTTCGTGCCAAGACCGGCTTCCGTGAGTCCGAGATGCAATGGATAATCACAGCGAGCGGCAAGCGCGCGATACACAGCCACGAGATCCTGCACGCCCGAAACCTTTGCACTCAAAATAATGCGGTCGTGCGGCAGACCCGTCTCTTCGGCGAGCGCCGCAGAGCGCAATGCGCTTTCGAGCATCGCCTGCATCATCACGACCTTTGCATCGAGTGGCTCGGGCCGCGTCGCGTTCTCATCCATCATCTCTGTCAGCAAATGCTGGTCAAGCGAGCCCCAGTTCACACCGATGCGTACCGGCTTCTGATGCTCGATCGCAGCAAGCACGATCGTGCGGAAATTCTCGTCGTGGCGCTTTGCACCCACATTGCCAGGATTAATGCGATACTTCGCGAGCGCACGTGCACACTCGGGATACTTCGTCAGCAGCAGATGGCCGTTGTAGTGGAAGTCACCAATGACGGGAACCGTACAACCGGCCGCACGCAGTCGCGCCACGATCTCCGGCACCGCCTGCGCAGACTCGTCATTGTTGACGGTCACACGCACCAGCTCGCTTCCGGCCAGTGCCAGCGACTCGACCTGGTCCGCCGTGCCCTCTGCATCCGCCGTGTCCGTGTTCGTCATCGACTGCACCACGATCGGGTGCTCACTCCCGACCGGCACGCCTCCGACATTTACGGTTACTGACCTTCTTCTATCGTTCGCCAATCTTGCTGGCTCCGCTTCGTGGACCGTGGCTCGTGGCTCGTGGCTCGACCCCAATCTACCCCGCAAACCGCCAAAACGTCCACCTTTGGAGACCGTCTTTCGGGCCCGGCGGCGCCGCCGGTACATTGCTGGAAACCACAGACTGGGAGCAGACATGCTGGCTGAAAGCGACGCGGCGCCCGAATTCGAGCTACAAAACCAGGACGGCGAGACGGTCCGACTGGCCGATCTCAAAGGCAAAAAAGTCATCCTGTATTTCTATCCCAAGGACGACACACCCGGCTGCACAGCACAGGCCTGCGACATTCGCGACCACTACGGCGAGTTCAAGAAGCGCGGTGCGCTGATCTTCGGGATCAGCCCCGACAATGTCCGGTCGCACAAGAAATTCGAGGAAAAATACGGTTTGCCGTTCCCGCTACTGGCGGATGAGGGTCACGCCATCGCCGAGAAGTACGGCGTCTGGGGCGAAAAATCGATGTACGGTAAAAAATACATGGGCGTTGATCGAGCGACGTTCGTCATCGACGAGAAGGGACGGATCGCGAAGATCTTCCCCAAGGTGAAGCCCTCCGAGCATGTAGAGCAGGTGCTGGCCGTTCTATAAGTCGTCTCTTTCCGCCATGGCAGTGCCCCGGCGCGTCCCGAATATTTGAAGTGGGGCGCAGCCGGTGGCGCGTCCCAACTCGGACCCAACCTCAGACCACTATGACCGACGATTTTGCCGGACGCGTCGTACTGCTGACTGGCGCCTCGCGCGGGCTCGGACGCGCTACCGCTGAGCGCTTTCTCGAGCGCGGAGCGCGCGTTGCTGTCCACGTCCGCACACAGGAGCGCGCCGACACGCTCGCACATCAGTTAGGCGATGGCGCGCTTGCCGTCGCCGGCGACCTCACGAGCAGTAAGTCCGCGCGCGCACTCGTCGCAAAGACCGTCCAACAGCTCGGGCGTCTGGACATCCTCGTCAACAACGCGGCCGTCGCATTTGCGACGCGCATCGAATCGATCGAAGAAAGCGAGTGGCGCGAAACCGTCGAGGTCAATCTCAATGCGGCGTTCTTTTGTCTGCAGGCTGCAATTCCGACAATGAAAGCGCAGAAGTTCGGTCGCGTCATCAATGTTTCGTCGACAGCGGGACGCAGCGTCAGCACGCTCGCAGGAGCGCATTACACGGCGTCGAAAGCAGGACTGCTCGGGCTCACGCGCGCGGCCGCGAAAGAGCTCGGACCGCACGGAATCACAGTCAATGCAGTGTGTCCTGGCTTGTTCGACACCGAGCTCGCGCGTTCGAACGCGACGGACGAGCGACTGGAAGCATTGCAGAAAAACTTCCCGGTACAGCGACTCGGCAGACCGGAAGAAGTTGCAGACCTGATCTGCTACATCGCATCAGATGCAGCCGGCTACATCACTGGCGCATCGCTCGACATCAACGGCGGCAGTCTGTTCATGTAGGTCAGCTGCGGACGTAAGCGGCGAGGTGCTCGCCGGTGAGGGTCGAGCGCTCGGCCACAAGGTCCGCGGGTGTGCCCTCGAAGACGATCCGCCCGCCGTCATGGCCGGCACCGGGGCCGAGGTCGATGATCCAATCTGCGTGCGCCATGACCGCCTGGTGGTGCGCAATGACGATGACAGATCTGCCGGAGTCGACCAGCCGGTCGAGCAGGCCGAGGAGCTGCTCGACATCGGCCAGGTGGAGGCCAGTGGTCGGCTCGTCGAGAACATAGACATCGCCCTTCTCGGCCATCTGCGTGGCCAGCCTGAGCCGCTGCCGCTCCCCGCCGGACAGCGTCGTGAGCGGCTGGCCGAGGCTCACGTAGCCGAGCCCCACGTCGGCCAGCCGGTCGAGAATCGCGTGCGCAGCCGGAAGGAGCGCCGCACCCGCGCCGAAAAACTCCTCCGCTTCGGTCACAGACATCGCCAGCACCTCGCTGATGTTGCGCCCGCCAAAGTGGTATTCCAGCACCGACGCCTGGAACCGTTTCCCTTCGCACTCCTCGCACGAAGTAGCGACGCCGGCCATCATCCCCAGGTCGGTATAGATGACGCCGGCGCCATTGCAATTCGGGCAGGCGCCCTCGGAATTGGCGCTGAACAGCCCGGGCTTCACGCCATTGGCCTTCGCGAACGCGTTGCGGATCGGGTCGAGCAGGCCGGTGTACGTCGCCGGGTTGCTCCGTCGCGACCCGCGGATCGCGCTCTGGTCGATCGACACCACGCCCGCGCCGGCGGGGATCGAGCTGTGGACCAGCGAGCTCTTGCCTGAGCCCGCTACGCCGGTAACGACGACAAGCACTCCAAGCGGGATGTCGACGTCGACGTCACGGAGGTTGTGCGCCGCCGCCCCGCGGATCTCCAGCGCGCCGGTGGGCCTCCGCACCGCCTGCTTGAGGGCAGCACGGTCGTCGAGATGCCGGCCGGTGAGGGTGTCGCTCCTATGCAACCCTTCGACAGTGCCCTCGAAGCACACGCTGCCGCCGGCAATACCAGCGCCCGGGCCGAGGTCGACGACGTGATCAGCGATCGCTATGGTCTCCGGCTTATGCTCCACGACCAGCACCGTGTTGCCCTTGTCCCGAAGGCGTAAAAGCAGGTCATTCATCCGCTGGATGTCATGCGGGTGCAGTCCCGTTGTG
>JBBQYT010000341.1:0-3833 GCA_038208385.1 Longimicrobiales bacterium
ACAGTATTTTGACTGCCTCGGCATTCCGCGGCTTGCGCCGCTCTGACCCCAACTTTCCGAACCGCCGTATACGGACCCGTACGTACGGTGGTGTGGGAGGGGAAGCGTGAGGATCACTCACGCTCCCCTATCCCGATTGTCGTGGTTTTCGGCCGGTTCCCGCAGCACGACCGAAACACGAGTATCCCTTTTATTGCCAGTAAGCGTGGCCTATGTTGATCGACCGGAAAGTACTCGAACTGCTTGAAGTGAATGAAGCTGACTCATAAAAGTGTCCGGCTGCTGGCGCTGCTGGTTACAGTCCTGGCGACGGCCTGCCGAAGGGGTGAAGCACCGAAGCCTGTGCCGGGCAAAGTCGCGCGCGACACCGTTGTGGCTACGAACGTGGCACTCGTTGGGGTGATCCTCCCGCAGACGGGCGCCGCTTACATGCGGCAGTATGGCGATCTCGTGCTCGAAGGCGTGCGGCTGGCGGTTCAACTCCAGAGCCCGTCCTCGACGAAGATCGAGCTTGTCGTCGTGGATGATGGTGGTAATGCCGACAATGACGCGCAGCTGGTGCGGCAGCTCGAACAGCGTGGCGCGGTCGCGATCATCGGTCCGCTGCTGAGCGGTGGCGTTCAGCACGCCGTTGCGGCGCGGCACGACAGCGCCCTCGTGGTGATCAGTCCGACAGCTTCGTCTGTTGCTTCAGCACGCAACACGTATTCATTGAACGAAGAGGATGTAAACGGCGCTGCCGCGCTCGCTGCGTATGCGCGCGGTGCGGGTCTCACGCGGGTTGCTACACTGCACTCGCGAGCGACCGATGTCGCGCGCCAGGCGCACGTGTTTGCGGATGAGGCGCGCCGGCTCGGACTGACCGTTGTGAGTGAAGTGCCGTACGATTCCGGGACGACGACGTTCTCGCGCCAGATTCATGCGCTTGTTGCAGCCAAACCGCAGGCGGTCTTCATCCCGGCGAGCGATCGTGATGTAAAGCAGATTGCACCGCAGCTTTCGTATTATGGCCTGACGGGAGTCGCAAGAATTCTCGGTGGCGAGTCCTGGACCAGCGAGGAAATGCTGCGGACGATGGACCCGAAGGATTTGAACGGCGTTGTTGCGACGACGCCACTGCTTCGCACCGAGAACCCTGCATGGAAAACTTTCGTGGACGGCTATGAGAGCACGTATCGGCGCACGTTGGACAATCCGTATCCCGCGCTCGGCTATGACGCAGCGGCCATGGTGCTGAGCGTTACAGGTGGCCGCGCTCGTGCGCGCGATGTTTCGCGCAAGCTGTCAACGCTCCGTGATTTCCGCGGTGCGACCGGCCTGTTGTCGGTGAAGGACGGGAAGGTGTCACGCAGACCGTTCATCGTTCGCATTGAAAATCGCGCGCTGATTCCGGTCAGTGCTACACCGGGAGCGCGCTGACGATGGGAATGCGCGAGGGGCTGAAGCATCTCGAGGATCTGCGCAGGCAGGCGGAGCTGGGCGGCGGCGAGGACCGCCTGAAGGCGCAGCACAAGCGCGGAAAATTATCGGCGCGCGAGCGCCTCGACCTGCTGCTCGATGAGGGAAGCTTCGTCGAGCTGGACCGGTTCGTCACGACGGCATCAGGCAACGGTTTCGGATCCGAGCAGAAGTTTCTAGGCGATGGCGTAGTGACCGGTTATGGTCGCATTGCAGGACGCGTCGTGTATGTGTTCTCGCAGGACTTCACGGTCTTTGGCGGTTCGCTGTCCGAGGCACACGCCGGCAAGATCGTGAAGGTTATGGACCATGCAATGCGCGTCGGCGCACCGATCATTGGATTGAACGATTCGGGTGGCGCGCGCATTCAGGAAGGTGTGGTAAGTCTCGGTGGCTACGCCGATATCTTCCTCCGCAACACACTCGCATCGGGTGTCATTCCACAGATCAGTGCGATCCTCGGGCCGTGCGCGGGCGGCGCGGTCTACTCGCCGGCGATTACCGACTTCATCTACATGGTGCGCGGCACGAGCTACATGTTCGTGACGGGTCCCAACGTCGTGAAGACAGTCACGCACGAAGACATCGACATGGAAGGCCTGGGCGGTGCGGACGCCCACGCATCGGTATCCGGCGTAGCACACTTTGCGCACGACAGCGAAGTCGAATCGCTCGAGCAGATCCGCAGGCTGATGCAGTTCATTCCGCAGAACAATCGCGAGGATCCGCCGCGGCGTGAAACCAGCGACCCGTACGATCGGGCCGATGAGGAACTGCTCGACATTGTCCCCGATGAAGCGACGCGACCTTACGACATGCAGCATGTCATCAAGCGCGTCATCGATGATGGCGACTTCTATGAAGTGCATCGCGATTACGCGGGCAACATCATTGTCGGCTTTGCGCATCTGGGTGGATATTCTGTCGGCATTGTCGCAAACCAGCCGGCAGTGCTCGCGGGAGTGCTGGACATCAACAGCTCGCTCAAGGCCGCGCGTTTCGTCCGCTTCTGTGATGCGTTCAACATACCCCTCGTCGTATTCGAGGATGTGCCGGGATTTCTGCCGGGAGTTGCGCAGGAACACGGCGGCATCATCAAGCACGGCGCAAAGCTGCTGTATGCGTTCTGCGAAGCGACGGTGCCGCGTCTCACGGTGATTACGCGGAAAGCGTATGGCGGAGCGTATGACGTCATGAACTCCAAACACATCCGCGGTGACATCAACCTCGCCTGGCCGACAGCGGAGATTGCCGTGATGGGACCGAAGGGCGCGGTCGAAATCCTGTTCCGCAGGGAGATCGACGCAGCGGCCGATCCAGAGGGGGCAATGCGCGCGCGCGAATCCGAGTATCGCGAGCAGTTTGCACATCCGTACATCGCCGCGGCACGCGGCTACATTGATGACGTGATCGACCCGCGCGAAACACGCCAGCGATTGATCAGCGCGCTCGATATGCTCCGCACCAAACGCGACACGAATCCCCCCAAAAAGCACGGCAACCTGCCACTATAGCGATAGACGAGAGACGATAGACGAACAGAACCGCGAACATTGAACGCACGAGGAGACAATGGCAGACGAGATCGATTACAAAGTCATCGGCGATGACATGCAGATCGTCGAGATCGAGCTGGATCCGGGCGAGGGTGTGCGCGCGGAGGTCGGCACGATGTTGTACATGGAGGAAGGCATCCAGATGCAGACGAACACCGGCGGTGGTTTGTTCGCCGGCTTTAAGCGCATGGTGACTGGATCGGGCTTCTTCATTACGACGTTCCTGAACAGCGGCGCCGGCAAACAGCACGTCGGCTTTGCGGCGCCGTATCCGGGCAAGATCATTCCGCTCGACCTCTCGCGTCTCGGTCGCACGTTCATCTGCCAGAAGGATGCATTCCTGTGCGCTGCGAGCGGCATCGAGATCGAAGTTGCATTCACGAAGAAGCTCGGCGCAGGCATGTTCGGTGGTGAGGGCTTCATTCTCCAGCGCCTTTCAGGCGATGGTCTTGCCTTCGTGCACGCGGGCGGGACGATCATCCAGCGCATGTTGAAGCCGCGCGAGACACTGCGCGTCGACACGGGGACCATCGTCGCGTTTGCGCCGACTGTCGAATACGACATCCAGTTTATCGGCGGTTTCAAGAATGCGCTGTTTGGCGGCGAGGGTCTGTTTCTCGCCACGCTGACCGGTCCCGGTCCGGTTTACCTGCAAAGCCTGCCGTTCTCGCGCCTTGCCGATCGCATTGTTGCAGCAGCGCGTTTTGGCGGAACTGATTCCGGGCGTCCGGCCGGTGGTGGCATCGGTGGTGGCATCGGTGGTGGCATCGGTGGTGCAGTTCTCGGCGCGGGCATTCTTGGCAGCATTCTCAGCGACAA
>JBBQYT010000342.1:0-3820 GCA_038208385.1 Longimicrobiales bacterium
CCTCGTAGACGCCGGTGGTCCAGCCGTTGTTGGCATCGCGTGCTGGCGCGACGTAGTCGACTGCGGCTTTTGTGTAGTCGCTCGGCATGACGGCATGCCAGCCGAAAGCGCCCTTGGTGCTGACCCAGCGTGGCGATTTGACTTCCTTACCTGTGGACGGGATTTCGACGATGAAAGGCTTACGGCTGCAGAGCACGCACGAGTAGTAAAAGTAGTCGGGCGGGACGGCGATGGCGTCTTCGGTTGCGATCGTGATCTGACCTGTGGCTTTGTAACGCGCGGCTTGTGCCTTGAGCACTTGAGCCGCGAAGTCTTTCATCTCACCGGATAGTCCGAGCTCGATCCCATAGAGGATGAAGGGCTCGCTGAGGAGCCGGTCCTGGTATCTCCTGTCTGCCAGGAGTGGCACGCCCAGAACTGTGATGGGCTCTGCATTCGCCCTGAGCGAAAGCGCGCTGTCGACGTTGGCGCCCCATCTGCTGAACCCGTTGGCGACGTATTGCTCGTAGCCGATGCGTCCTTCCTGATAGGTCCACGGCTTTCCACTGCTGCCAATCAGTTGTCCCTGCATGTACCCGTCCTTCACGATCTGGCGAAAGTCGTTGCGCCGGGCGATCCGTTCGATCTGCGCGGCGTATTGGGGCTCTCGCACAGCGAGAATTTTGAGTGCCAGCAGAAAACGGCCAAGGTCCGTGGCAGACCAGCCGACGCGGCCCTGGCTGCTCAGCGCGCCGTTCGTCGTCGAGTAGAGTTTGTTGAATGCGGCGCCCCTGAAGAGCGTCAATTTCTCGAGCGTTCCGAGCGTTTTGCGCGTGCGCTTGTCGAAGTCCGCGGTTGTGATGAGTCCGAGCTCTTTGGCCGCGTAGAACGCGAGTAGCTGGCCGCCGACATCCCACATCGTCGTGTTCGTCCAGTCCGGCGTCGCATTGACGAGTCCGGTCGCCGGCTGGTAGTGCGCGGTGAGGTAGGCTAGGGAAGAGCGAGCCATGTCGAGGTAGAGCTGCTTCTCGTCCGCGGAGAGCGGTGCGCGAATGGGTGCGACCTCTGCCGCGACGGCCGCGGGCGCTGGCGTTGCGACCGCAGCGTACGCGCTGTCCCCCTCGGCTTGAGCGCTTCGATCCTGCGCGTCGTTGCACGCCGTTGCAGCAATCAACGCGAGGCAGGCAATCCACAGATTCATGTGTGCAGTCTCTTTTTGACAGGCGTTCGACAGTTCCGCGCGAATTCGCGCCTGCTGCCGGGTGCAAAGAGCACGCCTTCGGAATTACGACCGATCGAGGCGGAGCGTGCGCATGTTGAAGGCACGCTCATTGCAAATCGTGCCGAAACCGGATCACCGGCAGAGTGCGCAGACAGCGAACTTGCGCCGGTAGATGAGCAACCGAAAACAGTGCGGGATTCAAATGGAAGCAGTTGTAGAAATCCTTGACGTGCCGCACCTGTCCGAGGCAGGTGAAGCGAGCCCCGCACCTCGCGTCGATGCATCCCGCGAAAAGATCATACGCGCAGTCGCGATCATCGCGCTTCTGTATGCGACGTATTGGATCGGTTGGCGCTGGACCCACACGATCAATACGGATCCGAAGGCCATCGTGCCCTCCGTGATACTTCTCATCGCCGAAACGTGGGCCTACCTCAACATGTGCATGTTCGTGATGTTGACGTGGAATCTCACGGATCGAGATCCTGGCCCGTCGCCGCGCGGCCGTACCGTGGACGTTTTTATTACGTGCTATAACGAACCACTACAGGTATTGCGCCGCACGGCAATTGGAGCGCGCGCGATTCGGTACCCGCACCGCACCTACATTCTGGACGATGGGAAGCGGGATGAGGTGATGGAGATGACGGAGGAGCTCGGCATCGGCTACATCCGCCGCCTCGGGAATGCCAATGCGAAGTCGGGCAACCTCAACTTCGCGTTGAGTACTACATCCGGTGAATTCATCCTGCAGCTCGATGCTGATCACGTGCCGCTGCCGACAATCCTCGACCGCATGCTGGGCTATTTCAACGACCCGAAAATGGCCGTCGTACAGTCGCCCCAGGATTTTTACAACGTCGACTCCTTCACGCACGTGGTGAATGATGAAGGGCGCCGCCTTTGGGAAGAAAACAGGATCTTCTACTCGCTGATTCAGCCGGGACGCGACCACTGGAATGCGTCGTTCTTCTGCGGCAGCTGCGGCATCATTCGACGGTCTGCTCTCGAGGCGATCGGCGGCTTCGCTTCGCAAACGATCATCGAGGACATGGAAACGACAATGCAGTTCCATGCCCACGGCTACAACTCCGCGTATCATCGTGAGACACTCGCGTACGGCCTGGCACCCGGTGACGCAGGCGCGTATCACGTGCAGCGGTTGCGCTGGGGGCAAGGTGCAATGCAGATCCTGCGCAAGCTCAAGCCGCTTACGATGAAGGGACTCACATGGTCCCAGCGCATCAGCTATTTCGCAGGCACTGCCGCGTACTTCGAAGGTTGGCAAAAGGCGATTTTCTACCTTATGCCGCTGTTCTACTTCTTTACGGGGATTCTGCCGGTTGGTGGCGACCAGCATGCGTTTCTCATCAGGCTGATCCCGTACATCACGATCTCGATCATCGCATTCGAGCTGTTGTCTCGCGGAACCGGATACCTGTTCCTGAGCGAACGCTTCACGATGGTCCGCGTGTGGACCTACATGCTCGCCGCACTGGCCATCTTCTACAGCAAACCGCTCAAGTTCAACGTCACGCCAAAAGGCCATTCCGCCGTGCCGGTGAGCGCGTACGCGCCGCAGCTCACGCTGCTGCTCCTCTCCGTCGCCGCACCCCTCTGGGCTTCCCTCGCCTTCCAACTGATCTGGATCAAATACTCCGCCCCCGGCTGGGGCTCGATGGCGTTCTGGATGAACGGACTCTGGGCTCTATGGAATTGTTATTTCGCGCTCTACGTGGTGCGGCATACACTCGCCATGAAGCAGCAGCGCGATGATCATCGCTTCGAGGAGCAGCTGCCCGTTCAGGTCCGACTCGATCTCGACGGTCTCATCAAACTCGTCCCTGCGATGACCTCGGATCTCAACTCCGCAGGACTCGCCTTCCGCGCGACGCAGCGGATCGATGTGGGGACGCCCGTCACGATTACGTTGCCTCTCGGTGCGCAAAAGGTGAATAGCGTCGGAAAGATTCGTCACGTAGAAAAAGAGACCTCGCATCTGGGCGAGGTATTCATGCATGGCGTAGCATTCGAGGATATGCCCATCGCCTCCCGTGACATCATCGAGCTGTACTGCACCCAACACTCGATGCCTGTGTGGCGAATGCGTTACCGCCAATCGATCGACATCATGACGCGTGTCGGCGAAGTATTTGGCAACGTGCGTGGTGAGCGTCGTCGACTCGTGGGCCTGCCCACTACCGTCCGCTTCGGCGGCGCAACACCAACCGATGCTTCAGACGATCCCGGCATTGCACAGCTTCTGGTGCTCGAGGAAATCAGTGAGCGGGGAGCGCGTTTGATTGGCGAGGCCCCAATTCCGCCGGGCACGACCGTGTCGATCGACGTTCCGGGCTCGAGTCAGATCCGCTACGGCATCGTGCGGCATGTCCAGTCGCTCACGACGCCGGTAACAGTCCTTTTCAGCATGGGCATCGAGTTCGAGGGCGCTGCGCCCCCAAGGAATCGGCTGCTGATGCCCTTCCTCGGTAAGCGTGTCCTGCAGGCAGGATCGCGTAACGCTCGCCTTGCCGCACCCGCCGCCAGTGCCAAGGTGCTCCGTTGACGTGTGTCCAAAGAAGGTACTGCCGTTGACCTAATGCCTTATTGTCGTTAAGC
>JBBQYT010000343.1:0-3819 GCA_038208385.1 Longimicrobiales bacterium
GAGAAGTGCGACTTCTTCCTCCAGCACGCCGCGCAAGTCGCCGAGACCTTCGAGATGCTCCTCGGAGATCCCCGTGATCAGACAGGCATCGGGCTCGACGATCGCGCCCAGCTGTGCAATTTCACCGGGACCGCTCGTGCCCAGCTCCATGATCAGCACTTCCGTGTCTTCCGGTGTGCCGAGCAGCGTGAGCGGAGCGCCGATGAGATTGTTGAAGTTACCGGACGTCGCGTGCACGCGGTAACGCGCGCCGAGCGCAGTGCGCACGAGCTCCTTCGTCGTGGTCTTGCCGTTGCTGCCCGTGATTCCGCAGACGCGTGCGGACAGCTGCCGGCGACGGTAACGCGCAAGCAGGCCGAGCGCCTTCGTCGTGTCTTCGACGACGTAGTACGTGAGGGTCTGCGGCGCACCGGCCGGAATGTTGTCGACGATGGCTCCGCGTGCGCCCGACGCCGCTGCCTGCTTCAGGAAGGCGTGCGCGTTGAACCGCTCGCCGCGGAGCGCGACGAACAACGCACCCGGCGGGATCGCGCGCGTGTCGGTGCTGATCTCCGGATACGAGATGGACTCGCTGCCCGGTAGCCCGAGCGCCGTGCGAACCGTGGCGTCATCCCATGTCATGCGCCGTCTCCCTGCGTACGGAGCAGCTCGCGCACCACAACGCGCTCGTCGAAGGGGTACTTTGTCGTGCCGACGATCTGATAGTCCTCATGGCCTTTGCCGGCGAGCAGTATGCAGTCGTCCGGCCGGGCAATGAGCAGCGCGCGCGCGATGGCTGCACGCCGGTCCGTAACACGCACATGGACGGCGCGCTTCATGCCCGCGACAATCTGATCGATGATTGCACCGGGCTGTTCCGTGCGCGGATTATCCGATGTCACGATCGCAACATCTGACAGTCGCTCTGCAGCCTCACCCATCAACGGGCGCTTGCCCCGGTCACGATCGCCGCCGGCACCGAACACAACGATCAGGCGACCCGTTACGAGCGGCCTGAGCGTCGTCAGCGCGCGCTCCAGCGCATCCGGTGTGTGTGCGTAGTCCGTGAGCACGGGACACGGTGTCGTGGCAATGCGCTCGAGACGGCCGGGCACCTGCGGAACGGTGGCCAGGCGCGCGGCGATCTGCGTAACGGTGTAACCGAGTGCGATGCACGCGGCAGCTGCCCCGAGTGCATTCTCGACGTTGTAGCCTCCGAGCAGCGGCAGGTATACGGGTGCGCTGCCCTCGTTCGTCACGAGATTGAAGTGAGCGCCCGCAGCACTGAGCTCGACGTTGGCCGCGCAAACATCGGAGCGCGGGTCTTTCGTGCTGAACAGCAGCACACGTGCGGCAGTGATGTCATTCCACTCGGGTTCGTCCGCATTGACAACCGCGGTGCCGTTCGGGCGTAGCAGCTGGAGCAGCGAGAGCTTCGCGGCCTTGTACGCTTCCATCGTCTGATGATAGTCGAGATGATCGCGTGTCAGGTTCGTGAACACGACCGCATCGAAGCGCAGTGAATGCACGCGGCCCTGATCCAGTGCGTGAGACGACACTTCCATTGCAAGCGCACGAAAGCCATCGTCTACCAGATCACGCAGGGTACGGGCAAGATCCACAGGACCAGGAGTTGTAAGCGATTCACCAGACGCGGCGGGCTGGTCTGCAGTCGTGCGCAAGCCAAGCGTACCGAGCGATGCGGCCTTGCCCAGCTCAGAAAGGAGATGGCGCAGGATCCAGACAGTCGTCGTCTTGCCGTTGGTACCGGTCACGCCAACCAGTGTGAGCGCATCCTGCGCATCGCCAAAGACGACGGCTGCAGCGAGCGCAGCCGCGCGGCGGCCATCGCGCACGATGACCTGCGGCAGCTTCACGCCATCGACTCTCTTCTCGACGATGGCTGCGACGGCGCCCGCGCTCTCTACGGCGGCGACATACCTGTGCGAATCCGATGTCGTGCCGGTCCACGCGCAGAACAGGTCGCCCTGCTCGACGCGACGGCTGTTGTCCGTGATGCCGCGGACAATGACATCGCCATCTGCAGCCTGTACGAGCAGGCCGTTCTCACCCAGGCGCTTCACGACGCTCGCAAGCGTGGTCGGGCGGCTCATTGCGCCACCTCGAGAGCATCCAGCTCGAGCACGCGCTGCGCCAGCGCAAACGTGCCTGCTTCCGGCAGCGTCCTGCGCGCAACACCACCGCCCTGCACGCGCACCTGGAAGCCTGCGCTGTGCAGGCGCGCAACGGCGTCCCGCACCGGCAGGCCCGCGACATCGGGAATCAGAATCGATTGTGCTGAGTCCGGCGCAACGCGTTGCGGCGCACTACGGCGCAACGCGAAGACGAACGGCGTCGTCGCGAGCGCCGGGCGCGGCGTCGAAACCTCTTCGGGCATCAACGCAATGCCCGACACGGCATTTGTCGCAACAGAGTGCGTTGCAACGGCTGCACGATCGAGCGGTGAGTGACGCGCGGCGAGGACGGCTTCGAGCGTTGCGCGCGTGATGGGCGCCGCGGCTGTTCCGCCGTAGTATGCGCCCTGCGGGCGATCCAGCTTTGCCAGAAAAACCAATTGGGGATTCTCCGCGGGAAAATAGCCCGCAAACGACGCGCTGTATGCGCCGCTCTCGTAGTGACCCGCGCGAAATACGCGCGCCGTCCCCGTCTTTCCCGCTACGCTGTAAGGTCCGAGCGCTGCACTCTTGCCCGTGCCGCCCTCGACCACGCCCTGCAACGTCTCACGCACCTGCGCCGCGATCTGCGGAGGGATCACGCGCCGTAGGGCGCGCGGCCGAAATTCGGTGACTGCTCTGCCATCTCGCGAGCGCACTTCGCGTACCAGTCGCGGCTCCATCAACGTGCCGCCGTTTGCGATTGCGCCATACGCCATCGCCATCTGAAGCGGCGTCACTGAAATCTCATAGCCAATCGCGAGGCTGGCCTGCGAAAAATGCGACCAGCCCGAAGGCCGGCGCAGCACGCCCGCCGACTCGCCCGGATACGGCACACCCGTAGGCGTACCGAAGCCGAAATCGCGCAGGTAGCGGTACTGGACATCTGGCGCGATCCGCGTCGACAGCTTCACCATCGCGATGTTCGACGAAAAGCGCAGCGCGTTGCGCACAGTCAGCCAGCCGTTTTCTTCGACGTCCCTGATCGTGCGGCCTTCGTGCTCGTAATGGCCCATCTCCGCGTACACGCTGTCCTGCAGCGTGACCAATCCCTCGGAGAGCAGCGCAGAAACGAAGAACGGCTTTGCCGTTGAGCCGGGCTCGTAGGGCTCTGTAGCAGCGAGCCATTGCAGCACGCTCGCGCCGCGCGAGCTTGCAGCGGCGAGAATTTCACCCGTGCGCGGATCGGCGAGCACGAGCTCACCGCCTGCGGCGCTGGTCTGCGTCACCGCATCGCGTAGCGCCTGCTGTGCAATCTCCTGCAGGTCTGCATCGATTGTGAGGTGCACATCCTGGCCGGGCACCGATGCAACAACGTCGAGCATCGTGCCGGGCAGCGGCTTGCCGTGCGCATCGCGGCGCGCAACTGCGAGACCCGGACGGCCCGTCAGCAACGAATCGAGCTGTAGCTCGAGACCTGCCATGGCCTTGCCGTCGACGTTCACCGAGCCAAGCAGCTCCGCGCCGAGCGTGCCGTGCGGATAAAAGCGCTGCATGACGCGCTCGAAGTAAAATCCGTGCAGACCCGCGAGCTGGCCACGCGCAGCATTGTCGTGCCGGCCTGCCACAACAATCCAGCGACGGCGGCGATCCAGCGTGCGCTGCGCTTCGTTGGGTGTCATGCCGAGTGCGCTCTGCAGTAGCTGTGTCGCGTGCGCACGGTCGG
>JBBQYT010000344.1:0-3805 GCA_038208385.1 Longimicrobiales bacterium
CACCGCCGCCACGGCTGCCACCCCGACCGCCACCACCGCCACCACCACCACCTCCTCCGCCGCCGCCATAGCCACCGCTACCACCACGACTGCCACCACGCCCGCCACCAAAGCCGCCGCCGCTGCCGCCGCTGCCGCCGCCAGTGGGTGCGCCCGTCGGCGCGTCCAACCGAACAACGTTCTGCGCCTTGAGGCCCTTGGGCTCTTCGATAACGTCGAACTCCACACGCTCGCCCTCGTTCAACGTCTTGAAGCCGCTGCCTTCAATCGCGCTGTGATGGACGAAAACATCGGGTCCCCCCTCCTGCTGGAGAAAGCCGTAGCCCTTCTCCTGGGAAAACCACTTCACGGTGCCGCTGGTGCGAGCCATGTCTCTTTGCTCCGGGGTATCTGGTTTGTCCTGGGGGTCGAACCCCCACGCCGCTTCCCACTTCATTTCTCGTTCCAAAGCAAACGGCGTCTCCTCTGCCTAGCTCCCGGGACCGTCTAAAAGCCGCTCCCCGGCCTGGTCCATGGGCCACTTCGCCACACCGATCCTCGTCAGGTGTTACACAGACGCACCCGCTCCCGCCCCGCCCCTGCCGCGTGATGTGTGCAAGACATCGCCCCGTCTTCGTCCTCCTTGGCAAATGACCCTTTCTCTACCAAGGAGCGAACCATGAGACCTCGTACACTGCTTTTTGCGATTGCCCTCCTCGCCGTTCACCAATCCGTCCACGCACAGGGCTGGATCGAGCCTGGCCGTGAGCCATGGGTTGGCGGTGGCATCGTGCGGACCCGGAGCGACGTGTCCGTTCACGTTACCGGCCGTATTGCCCGCGTCGAAGTCGAAGAGTGGTTTCAGAACCGGGGCGGCGGTATGGCTGAAGGGGACTACATCTATCCGCTCCCCGGCGAAGCGGTGTTCAACAATTTCTCGCTCTTTCAAGGCGACCAGGAGCTGCGCGGCGAGACGATGGATGCGGACAAGGCGCGCGCGATCTACGAGGAAATCGTCCGCAAGAAGCGCGATCCCGCGCTAATCGAGCTCGTTGGACACGGTCTGGTGCGGGCGCGTGTATTCCCCATCAATGCGGGCGAGACGCGCAAGATCACGCTGCGCTACACGCAGGTGTTGCCGACGATAGGCGATGGCTACGAGTTCCGCTACGCGGCGCCATTGCGCTCCGCGCCGGTTCCAGCTCAGCCCGTACGGCGCATGCCGGAAGACGATGGCGCGCCGCGCCGTGAGCCAATTTCCGGCGAAATGACGTTCGTGCTCACCGTCGAGGATGGCGCCGCGTTCCGTGCACCGACTTCGCCCACACACGATGTGCGTGCCACTCGTGAGGGTGGTCGCTGGATCGTACGCCCAACAAGCACTGTCACCGGAGCGTTCACACTGATCCTGCCGCTCGCGCGTTCGGTCGTCGGCGTGTCTGTGCTCACGCACAGGCCGTCATCCGAAAGCGGCTATTTCATGCTTACACTTTCGCCTGGCCAGGCTTCGGAGCAATCGATCGCACGTGACCTCACCGTCGTTCTCGATGTCTCGGGCTCGATGGCGGGCAGCAAGATGGAACAGTCGAAGCAGGCACTGCGTCAGTTGTTGTCCGCGCTTTCGCCCAACGATCGCTTCCGTCTCATCGCATTCAATGGCAGTGTCTCGACGTTCCGCTCGGAATGGGCGCGCGCCAATTCAGCCGACATCGCTTCTGCACGCACATGGATCTCCGGGCTCACTGCGGACGGCGGGACCAACATCGCCGATGCACTGCACGAGGCGTTCAGTATGCAGTCGCCGGACTCGCGTCTCGGCATCGTGCTGTTCCTGACGGACGGACTGCCTTCGACCGGCGAGCGCGATCCCGAGCGCATTGCGGCAGAAGCCGAGAAGCTGCGTGCACGCTCGCGGATCTTCGCATTCGGTGTTGGTTACGACGTGAATACGTACCTGCTCGACCGGCTCACCGCAGCAGGCCACGGCGCTACTCAGTACGTGACGCCTGGACAGAACATCGAGCAGGCTTTGGGCGTGCTCGCGGCCAAGATTCGACATCCGGTTTTGACGGACCTCGAGATTGCCAATTCGCCCGTGCGTTTGACCGAAGTGTATCCGTCGCGCCTGCCCGATCTTTTTTCAGGCGATGAGCTCGTGGTCTTCGGACGCTACACTGCACAACACTCAGCACAGAGTGCATTGACGATGTCGGGAAGTCGCGCCGGAAAGCGCGAGACGTTCACGACGACTGCGGAATTCCCGGATCACCAGCTTGCAAACGATTTCATTCCGCGTCTCTGGGCCGCGCGCAAAGTTGGCGCGCTCGCACAGGAGCTGAAGCTCAGGGGCGCCAATGCAGAGATCGAGCGTGAGCTGCGCGAGACGGCAACGCGCTACGGCGTGTTGAGCGAGTACACATCGTACCTCGTGCAGGAGCCGACGTCGCCGCCAATGGATGTGGCAGGGGCGGGCGGAATGCAGAGGCAGGGGTCTCCTGCTGTATTGCAGTCCAAACGTGGCATGAATGGCCCCGCGGAGGACGCCGCAAAGGCCGCCACCGGCGAGCGCGCGGTCGCCCGTTCGAATGAGGCGCGCAAGCAGCGCGAAGTGAAGAGCGCCGCCGAGCTGGATCGAACGGACGCACTGGCACAAGCGGCGCCGCCGGCTCCCAATGAACGTCGCATTGGAGCGCGTGTCTTTCTCGCGAAGAACGGCATGCTGACGGACGCCGGCGCTGATGCATCGCTCAAAACACAGCGGATCGAACCGTTCAGCAGCGCGTATTTCAAGGTCCTGCAGGCATTGCCGGAGCTCGCGCCCTTCTGGCGGGCGAGCAATACCATTACGGTGGCCGGCAAGGGCATTTCGATCGTGCTGGAGAATGGCGGGGTGCGGGAGCTCAGTCCGGATCAGGTCCAGCGGCTGGTAACGGAGTTCAGGGGCCGCTAGACTGGTTCTCGTGAGCTTCGACTGGGCAGAAGTGTACCGGGCTACGTACGCAGACGTTGTGCGCTACCTCTACCGAAAGGTGTGGGACGTCGAGCGCGCGCAGGAACTTGCGCAGGAGGTGTTCATGCGCGTGCTCGACCAGCGTCCCGACAATGCCCGTGCACTTGTATTCACAGTTGCAACGAACCTGGCGCGTGATGAAGCGCGCACGGTCGTGCGTCGCAAGAAGCATCTGTCACTGCTGCAGTCGAGCTCGGAGCAGCTGGTGACGCAGAACATCGATCCCGAACGGGCCGCAGATCAGAGCGAACAAACCATGATGGTCGAACGAGCGCTCTCGGAGCTTTCGGAGCGCGACAGGGATGTACTGCTCCTGTGGGATGCAGGGCTCAGCTACACAGAGATCGCAGCGCAGACGGGACTTGCCTCAGGCGCAATCGGCACCACGCTCGCGCGTGCACGCCGCCGCCTGGTCGAGGCATATGCAGCAGCGGAAGGAAGGGACCATGTCGCACGTTAATGAAGGACAGCTGCACGCGTATCTGGATGGCGCGCTTGCACCGTCCGATCCGGAATACGCCGGGATTCACGCACACCTTGCCGGCTGCGCAGACTGCCGCGCACGCCTCGCGCAGGAACGCGCCGTTCGCGCCGACGCAAACGCAATCCTCGCGCGCGCCGTGCCGGGCACAGCCGCAATGCCGTCCTTCGAAGAGCTCGTCGCACGCAAAGCCGCGCGTGAAAAGCCCGCACTCTCACTCAATGCGAAGCGCAAACTTCCCGTTGGACAGCTCGCGCTCGCAGCGTCACTTGTGCTCGCAATGGGCGCTGCATTATTGACGACAGCAATCGTGCGCTCGAAAGTCGAGCGCGAAG
>JBBQYT010000345.1:0-3804 GCA_038208385.1 Longimicrobiales bacterium
AGGAATGCAAACGCGAGTCCTGCACAGAATGCAGCGACGCAGATGAACATTGGCGGGAGCTGCCTCATGAAAACGAAAAAGCGCGCGGCCATTGCTGGCAGCGCGCTCGGAGCGTGCGTTGAAGAAAGCGCGACAGATCAGCCGACCAGCACAGCCTCATTTGCAGCGCCGACGAGCTCGCCGGAGAACGTCGGGCCGGAAGTGCCTGTGAGGCGGACATTGATGAACTGTCCGATGAGGCCGGCGCTGCCGGGGAAGGCGACGACTTTGTTCGTGTCCGTACGGCCGAGCATGTCACCGGGGCTGCGCGCCTCTCGCTCGACGAGCACTTCGATGACGCGGCCAAGCTCGGCGCGTCCAATCTCGAGCTGGACGTCGCGATGCAGCGCGATGATTCGCTCGAGCCGTTCGTGCGCGATTGCATCCGGGACGTACTCATCCGACGGCAGTCGCGTCGCCGGCGTTCCATCGCGTAGCGAATACTTGTAGAGAAAGGCGTCGTCGTAACGGACTCCGCGGAAAACATCCAGCGTGGCCTGGAATTCTTCTTCGGTCTCCCCAATGAAGCCGACAATGATGTCGGTCGAGAGTGCGATGTCCGGAATGCGCTCGCGCACCATGCGCACCTTGTCGAGGTAGGCCTCGACAGTGTAGCGGCGCAGCATGCGCTTCAGTGTGCGGTTGTGTCCGGATTGCAGCGGCAGGTGCAGCTGCTTGCACACGTTGGGCTCTTCCGCCATCGCATCGACGAGCGACGGCACGAAATCATTCGGGTGCGGCGATGTGAAGCGAACACGCCGAATGCCATCGACCCGCGCAACAGCGCGCAAAAGGCGCGAAAAGTCCCAGTCGCCATACTCGTAGGAATTCACGGTCTGGCCGAGCAGCACGACCTCGGCAATTCCCTGCTCGACAAGACTCCGAACTTCGGCGAGGATGCGGTCGGGCTCGCGGTTTTTCTCGGCACCCCGCGTGTACGGCACGATGCAGTACGTGCAGCGGTAGTCGCAGCCACGTTGCACTGTCACGTACGCACTCGTCCGAGACCCGCGCCGCATCGCGAGGTCTTCGTAATTTTCCTGCGGCTCGAAGTCCAGCACAGTCGTCTGCCGGACTGCGGCAAGAACAGGGAGCTTGAGTTTGCCGCGCTTGCTGATGCGCGCAGCCGCGTGCACGGTCGCAGATGCGCCATCCGCAATCGATCGCAGCGACTCGGGCAGCTTCCGGTAGCCATCCGGACCCATCACGAGGTCGACGTACGGCGCGCTCTCGAGCAGCTTCGGACCGAGGCGCTGCGCCATACAGCCCGTCACGCCAATGACGAGATCCGGGCGATCGCGCTTGATGCGGTACAGCTCACCGACGCGTCCAAGCACACGCTGCTCCGCGTGCTCGCGAATCGCGCACGTATTCACGAGAACGACGTCCGCATCTTCAGGGCGCGTCACAATGTCGTAGCCTTCCGCTGCCAGAATCCCCTGCATCAGCTCACCATCGCTGATGTTCATCTGACAGCCGTAGGTTTCGACGTACGCTTTCTTACGAGGGGAAATATTACTCATGCATCGGGGCAATTGAATGGAAGAACAGGCCTTTCGTGATCACCGGATCTTCTTTTTCCTACCGACCGAACAGCTGGAGCGAAACGGTCATTCGCCAGAACGATTCCTTCAGGTTGTCTCCGCCAATCGTGCTGGCGGGTCCGCCCGAGCGGCTTCCGCGCTCGAGGGCAAGGTCCAGGACGGCGAGCGGATTGGCTTCATCGCCGGAAATACGACGGCCGTATCCTGCCGAGAACAGGCGCTCATCGATCGGCGTGTCGGACTTCAGAGAGAACGGATACTGAGTCTTACGGGCGCCAACGCGTAGCGCAGAGCCGCCGTTTCCGGACAGGTCAAACTCGATGCCACCGCCGTAGTCCCAGGTGTCGCGCGACGTCGTCTGCTCGGTGCCGAGCGTGCCGAGCACGCCACCCTGAAAGTCTCCCGCCGTTTTGCTCCAGTTTGCATGCTGTGCGTTCGCCGCGAGCATGAGGCGCGGCACGAGCTGCGCGCTGATGCCGAAGGCTTCCTGCAGAGGCAGACTGAACTTGCGATCGAACGCAGTCGAATCGAGTCCCGTCGCCTTGAGCTGGCCGGACCATGTCACCGACGCGCCAACACGTGCGAAATTGCCGATTGTCAGTCGCGCGCCGGCAGTGGCCAGTGGCGCGTGATACGTCCACTCGGTCAACGTCGTAAAACCGCGCAGCAGGTTCGATGCACTGTCGGGGAATGTTCTGCCTACTTCGCGCTTCACGCCGCCCGTGTAGAGTCCGCTGCCGAGACCAATCGACAAGTTCGGTGTGACGGCGATTGCAACTCCAACTTTCAGCTGTGCAATGCCACCGATCGATTGAACGACATCGCGCGCACTGGCGGTGTCCGACCCAACCGCCTGAACTGCCGTCGTGCTGAGCGCCCAGTTCTGATCGAGGAAGCCGCCATATCCTGCCGTGACGACAAACCGCGACTTCACCGGATAGTAGATGTGTACGAGCGGGAAACGGGTCGCCGAGATGTGGTCGGTCTCACCATTCAGCGAGATCGTGCGCACGGTCGGCTGAATCGAAGCAGCAATGCCGCGTCGTATTATGCCGGTCGCGTCTGCAATGTTGTCGACTGCGGCATTGAGACCGAGCATGCCGGTGGTCATCCCGCCGAGCGCTTCGCCGCGCGCGTCAACGCCGAGCAGCGGCGCACCCAGTCCGCGCGTCGCAAACAGGGATTGTGCAGACAGTGGCGCGCTGCAGGCGCAGGCCAGTGCAATGAAAACCAAAGAACGAAGGCGCATCATGGGAGCTGTACCTCACGGGCGACTGTAACCACGAGTCGCAGCTTGGGCGCAAGCGCTGGATTGCGTCTGGATGCGAAGCTGCCAAACCCGAACGTACTTCCTTCGGGTGTCGCAAGCAGCGCGAGCGATGTCGGACGTGCAGTGGAGTTGATGACGGCCGTATCCGGCTTGCCGCCGGCGAGCGTCGAGATGAAGCCGGTGATCGGCACTTCGACTCTATTCTGTACGCCGCCGTTGAATTGCGGTGGCTTGAGCGGTGCGCGCGTGATCCCGACAATGTTGCCGAGTGGAGAACGACCCACCGGCAGCGTACTGTTCGGGAACACCGAGTACGCGGCCACGACAATCGTATCTTCAGGCGCGTATCCGGATGGAGTCGCGACGGGCTGAAGCAGCAGCGCCGCGTAATTGATCGTCGCATTCTTCAATAACACGTGGCAGGCGGCTGCGCCGCCAATCGCACATGGTACCGACAGCGAGTCGATGTTGTCGCGGAACTGGAAGTAGCTGCGCCACGCAGGCTGGCCGCCCACGCGGAGCTCGGTCGTTGGCGGCGGCGGCGGCGGATCGAAGATGAACGTGCTGCCTACGTTGCCTGTCGTGATCGTGAGGACAGTGTCCCGATGGAAAGTCGAGTGCGCAAACTCTTTGAATAGAATCGCATTCGCGCGGAGACGCGAGTCCCCGGTCTTTGCGACGATCAAGGCGCCACGCGTCTCATCCAGCGTATCCGACCACACCTTCAGCGTTACGGAATCCACCGGGAAAACGAGTGTCGTATCGCCTGGAGTCCACGTCGCCGTCGAGACAAGCGGGCCGCGCGTTCCGCCCGGCGTCTGCCACGGCAGTGAAATGCCACCGCTGTCGACACGCAGTTTCCACGAAGCACTGGCCGCATCGAAGGATTCCGCAGTGCGATATAGCTCGAACGCAATCGGCGCCGTGGAAGCGACCGCAGTTGTGTCGATC
>JBBQYT010000346.1:0-3802 GCA_038208385.1 Longimicrobiales bacterium
CGCTGCCGCATACAGGAGAGGCTGCACAGAGCAGCAGCGCCACGACAAAAAAGAAGGCCACGCCCCCAAAGCCCAGGCCGTCCATGGGCAAGATGAAGATGTGATCTATGCACCATGATGCCGGTGGAGTGTCCGAGGTTCACGCACATCACGATCACCACGACGGCATGAAGCCGCCGCCCAGGGGTGCTCCGGCCGCGCCGCATGTGCACGACCAGCACGCTGGCCATTCAGTGGCGATGTTCCGCGATCTGTTCTGGATCAGCCTGCTGCTGTCGATCGTCACACTGATTTTCAGCGACCAGGTTGCACAATGGGCGGGCTACACGCTGCCGCGTTTTCCCGGTGCTCGGTGGATTGCGCCGCTGGGCGGAACCGCAGTCTTCGTGTATGGCGGGCGCGTATTTCTGAAAGGCGCACTCGCGGAGCTGCGCGAGCATCTGCCCGGCATGATGACGTTGATCTCGCTCGCAATCTCGGTTTCTTTCGTTTTCAGCGTTGCCGTGACGCTCGGCTATCCGGGGATGTCACTCTGGTGGGAGCTGGCGACGCTCGTCACGATCATGCTGCTCGGCCACTGGATCGAGATGAAGTCGATCGCACAGGCGAGCGGCGCGCTCAACGAGCTTGCGAAGCTTTTACCAGCAACGGCCACGCGCGTCAGGGACGGCAAGACAGAGGATGTGCCGATCAGTGAGCTGCGAGCGGGAGATCATGTGCTCGTGCGGCAAGGACAGGCCTTTCCGGCGGACGGTTCTGTCGCGAGCGGTACGAGCGATGTGAACGAATCGATGCTTACAGGCGAGTCGCGGCCGGTGCACAAGGAGCCTGGCGCGCACGTGATTGCCGCAACTGTAAACGGCGCGGGCGCTCTCGAAATTGAGATCACGAGCGTCGGCGAGGGGACCATGCTCTCGAGCATCATGCGGCTCGTTGCGCAGGCTCAGTCCACGCGCTCGCGTGCGCAGGCGCTGGCGGACCGCGCGGCGTTCGTATTGACGATTGTCGCAATCAGCGCCGGTGTGATCACGCTCACCGTGTGGTTGCTCGCCGGTGCAACCGGCGCGTTTGCAATCGAGCGAACGGTTACGGTGCTCGTCATTGCGTGTCCGCATGCTCTTGGTCTCGCGATCCCGCTCGTGGTCGCGATCTCAACAACGCTCGGCGCACGCTCGGGTCTTCTCGTGCGCAACCGGCGAGGATTGGAGGAGGCGCGCACGATCGACACGGTAGTCTTCGACAAGACCGGCACGCTGACTCAGGGGAATTTCGGGGTCGTCGAAATGACCGTTGGTGACGCGGCGCTCAGCGAAGCAGAGGCTCTTTCTCTTGCGGGTGCACTCGAGCAACAATCGGAGCACCCGATCGCGCGCGGCATAGTACGCACTACGGAAGAGAGAAAGCTCGTGCTCGAGTCTGCGACGGACGTGAGCGCGATTCCGGGGAAAGGGTTGAAGGGCAGCGTTGGCGGGCGCGATTTGTTCGTGGGCGGACCCGCGCTGCTGGCAGAGCTTGGGTTGAAGCTCGGAGGCGACCTGCTTGCGCTCACACAACGCGCCGGCGAGCGCGGTCAGGCCGTCGTCTACATGGCGGATGCGCAGCACGTGATCGCTGGATTCGCAATTGCAGACGTCATTCGGCCGGAAGCCATCGAGGCTGTGCAACGGCTGCGAGCGCAGAACGTTCGTGTCGTGATGCTGACGGGCGATGCAAAGGCGGTGGCAGACGCTGTCGGACGTGAGCTTGGCATCGATGTCGTCATGTCTGAAGTGTTGCCGGCGAACAAGGCGGCAGAAATCGAGAAGCTGAAGGCGTCCGGCCGGCGGGTGGCCATGGTCGGCGATGGTGTGAACGATGCGCCGGCCCTCGTCGCGGCAGATGTCGGTATTGCAATCGGGGCCGGGACGGACGTCGCTGTCGAGGCCGGTGATATCGTACTGGTGCGCAGTGACCCGCGCGATGTGCCGAGAATCATCGCGCTCAGCAAGGCGAGCTATCGCAAGATGATCCAGAATCTGTGGTGGGCGGCAGGCTACAATGTCGTTGCGATTCCGCTTGCTGCAGGGGTGCTGGCGTCACGCGGCATTCTGTTGCATCCGGCAGTCGGTGCCGTCCTCATGTCGCTCAGCACCGTCATTGTGGCCGTTAATGCGCAGCTGCTGCGACGGGCGAAGCTTTAGCATTGGCGAGATACCAAAGCGCTGGCGGCCTTTCCACGGCCTGCGTCAATGTCATGCCACCGACTGCACTGCTAACCTCCGGACACGAGCGCAGGATAGCTCAGGTGCCGTGTTGCTCGACAACGCTGATGTGCTCGGCCTTCAATAGCTCGATGATTTCCTCTACGTGCTCGCGGCCGCGCGTCTCGATCTGCATCACGATCTCGACATCGCCGACTGAAATGTCCGCGAACGCGCGCTGGTGCGCGACCTCGAGGACGTTTGCGCCCGCCTGCGCGACCGTGTGTGTGAGCCGCGCCAGAAAGCCCGGCCGGTCTGCGCCCTTCACCATCAGGCGCGCCATGCGGCCATCGCCGACAAGACCGCGGTCGATGATGCGCGCAATCATATTGACGTCAATATTTCCGCCCGAAAGCACCATCACCCCGACGTCATCACGCCGGATTGCAATCTTGCGTGTCACCAATGCTGCGAGCGGAACCGCTCCTGCGCCTTCGGCGACTGTTTTCTGTCGCTCGAGGAGCAAATGGACTGCAGCGGCGATTTCCTCTTCGCTGACCGTTACAATGTCGTCAACGAGCTTTTCCATGATCGGGAAGGTGCGCTCACCCACGCTCTTTGTGGCAATGCCATCCGCGATCGTCTCGGTCGTCTCGATGTGGACCAGCCGCCCGGCCTGGCGGGATGCGAGCGCTGATGCGGCTGCTTCTGCTTCGACACCGATCACGCGCACGTGAGGCAGTGAGGCCTTGAGCGCGATTGCGATACCGGAGATCAAACCACCGCCGCCGATCGGCACGACAATGAATGTGAGGTTCGGCACCTGCTCGAGCAGCTCGAGTCCGATTGTGCCCTGCCCTGCAATGACGCGTTCATCATCGAACGCATGAACGAGCACGCGCTTTTCTTCGTCGACGATGCGACGGGCTTCAACGAGCGCATCGGACAGCGTGGCACCCGACTGATAGACCGTTGCGCCGTAGCGTTTGGTGTTGGAGACCTTGATGAGCGGCGTATGCTCCGGCATCACGACGGCGACAGGAATGCCGAGCCGCTGGCAGTGGTAGGCGAGAGCCTGCGCATGATTGCCTGCGCTCGCCGTGACCACGCCGCGTCGCTTTTCATCGTCGGTGAGGTCCAATAAACGATTCAGCGCACCGCGGTCCTTGAAGGACCCGGTGCGCTGGAGGCTTTCGAGCTTGATGTAGAGCTGGCAGGGGACAAGGTCGTTCAACGCGAGCGCCTTCGGACACGGCGTGTAGACCGTGCCTTCTGCGATCCTGGTGCGCGCTTCCTTGACGTCGTTGATGTCCGGCATGGAGTAAAATTCGCCCTCCGGCGGCGCAAAGACAAGGGTCTGCCTGGACACATGTGCGGTAAGGTCGCCAGCATCATTTTCTCACAGAGACACAAAGACATGAGTTTTTTGCATCGTTTCGCATTAAGCCAAAAAGCACAAGCATCGTTTTCGCACCGGGATCACAGGGATTCACAGGGTCACAGAGAAAAAGTGGCTCTTCCGGGTTTAGCGTGGGTCCATATTGAGACCACCGCAGTGGAACAGGATCGCGAGCCGAAAGTTGTCGCGGTTTCGGTAGCCGCGCGCTCTGTATTTGATCTCC
>JBBQYT010000347.1:0-3795 GCA_038208385.1 Longimicrobiales bacterium
TGGTCGCGGTACTTCGCCACCGTGCGCCGTGCGATCTGCACGCCCGTCTCCTTCAGGATGTTCACGATCGCCTGGTCGGTGAGCGGCCGCTTGGGCTGCTCTTCGGCGACCAGCTTCTGGATCTTCGCCTTGATGCCGCGCGCGCTGACATCTTCGCCCGACGTTGTCGACAGACCGCTCGAGAAAAAGAACTTCAGCGGCAGCACACCACGCGGCGTTTGAACGTACTTCTCGTTCGTCACGCGCGAGACTGTCGATTCGTGCATGTTGATGACTTCGGCGACTTCGCGCAGTGTGAGCGGCGTGAGGTACTGCACGCCCTTCTCGAAGAACTCGCGCTGACGATCGACAATGAAGTTCATTACCTTCAGCATCGTCTGCCGGCGCTGCTCGATGGCCTGGATCATCCAGTTCGCGCTGTTCAGCTTGTTCGAGATGAACTCCTTGTTTTCGCCCTTGAACTTGTTCTTGTCCTTGGCGATCTCGCGGTAGGTCTTCGAGAGCTTGAGGCGCGGCAGGCTCGTGTCGTTCAGGAAGACCAGGTATTCGCCATCGATCTTGTCCACGATCAGGTCCGGCGTGATGTAGTTGTCGGATGGCGCCGCGTACTTCAGGCCGGGCTTGGGATCGAGCTTCGCAACTTCGTCTGCAGCGGTCTGAACATCCTTCGGCGTGATCGACAGCTCTTTCGAGATCTCCGACCAGCGATGGTTGATCAGCTGCTCGAAATATTCGCGCACGATGCGATAGGCGAGGGAGTCTTCCTTTTCCTCGTCCTGAAGCTGGAGCAGCAGGCACTCGCGAAGGTCTCGTGCGGCGATTCCCGGCGGGTCGAACTGCTGGATGATACGAAGCATCGCTTCGGATTCGGTCACCGAATACGGCTTTGTCTCTGCGCCGGACTGCGCCCAACCCGATTCGGTGTCCTTCAGGAAGATGTTCAGCGCACTGATGACTTCTTCAAGCGAGCAGGTGACGTAGCCGTTCTCATCGATGTTGCCGATCAGCTCCTCGCCGAGGAGCATCTCGCGCTCGGTGAGACGCATGAGCAGCAGCTGGTCGCGCAAATGGTCGTAGAGATCCTGTGTGTCGACGGGTACGGGCTCGTAATACTCCTTCTCTTCGTACTCGGCGCGCCTGCCGCCTGCTTCGAAACCGTCGAGGAGAATTTCCTCCCAGTCGATCTCGTCCTTGTCCTTTTCAGTTTCCTTGGGCGCTTCCTGCGGCGCGGTCTCTTCATCCGTGACCGCCGGCTCCTCGAGATCGAGGAACGGGTTGTTCAGCAGCTCCTGCTTGATGTGCTGCTGCAGATCGAGGAGGGGCATGTAGAGCAGATCCATCGCCTGATAGAGGCGTGGATTGATCTTCATCTCCTGCTTGAGCTGTGTGCCCTGATACAGTCCGGTTTTTATGCTCATACTGCGATTTCCGGTCGGCGATAGCGCTCACGCATGCGCGCCGTCAGTGTGGGTCCAAAATAGATTTCGGCGACCTCGTCATTCCAGACGAGCTCACCTACGGTGCCGGAGACGCGCACCCGTCCGTCATACATGATGTAGGCACGATCCACGATGTCGAGCGTCTGTTCCACGTTGTGGTCTGTAATGATGACTCCAATGCCGCGATGCCTGAGTCCTGCAACGATCTGCTGAATATCGTGCACCGCGATCGGATCCACACCTGCAAACGGCTCATCCAGCAGCATGAATTTCGGCTGGCTCACGAGCGCCCGTGTGATCTCGAGGCGCCTGCGTTCGCCGCCGGACAGCGAATATGCACGTGCGGCGCGCAAATGCTTCAGTCCGAGCTCGTCCAGCAGCAATTCGAGTCTGCGCTTCCGTTCCGCGCGAGAGAGAGACATCGTCTCGAGAATTGCCAGGATATTCTGTTCAACAGTCAGCTTGCGGAAAATCGACGGCTCCTGCGCCAGGTATCCTATGCCACGCCGGGCGCGCTTGTACATTGGAACACCCGTCAACTCGGCTTTGTCCAGGAATACTTTGCCGTCGTTTGGTGAGATCAGGCCGACCATCATGTAGAAGGTCGTTGTCTTCCCCGCCCCGTTCGGCCCCAGCAGTCCGACGATTTCACCCTGCGATACTTCAATATCGACGTTGTTGACAACTTTGCGATTGCGGAAAACCTTCACCAGTCCGTTCGCCGACAACGTGCTCCCGCCCACTAAAGGCTGCCTCGGAAGATCGGCCGCTGCCGAATCTGAGGGGGGCCGATCCCCTCTTTCCAGCAAGTTCCTTACCGTTTCACTCAAACTGGCCAAAATCGCTTCGCGCTCAACGGAAATCGACGCCCAAAGCTCGGGGTCCAGCTGCACGAATTCCCAGTCTGAACCGGCCGGCTGACCGTGCGCCAGACCCTGCTCGGACAGGCGCGTCAGGACATGCTCCTCGAGGTAGCGCGCCACCTCCTGATTGTCCTGCAGCGTGTCGCCGGCCGAGACGTCCGATGCGGCGGTAGCGGCCGGAGAGATCGTCGCGTCCGCCGCCCGCAGGGCGGCGATCCAGCCCGCGCGATCGACACGGCCGTTCTCGTCCGCGCGACGGACCAGCGCCAGCAACGACATCGCAACGGAAGAATCCTGCGCCCGGATCGATTCGACGAACCGCGTGAGCGCGCTCAGGTCGCTCATTTGCTCGTCCCGCTGGACATCGACGTCGCTTGTGCTGGTTTGGGTGCGGGCGGCGTCTTTGGCTGTGGTGTCTTTGCCGGGGTCTTCTTTCCTGCGGCAGCCGGCGGGGGCACAACCTTCGGCTTCGGCTCGAGATGCACGCCGCGGATCTTGCCCGTCGCCTCGACGGAGTTCACCTGCCCGTCGGCGAACTGGACCGTGATCTTCCGCGCGACCAGATAGTTCACGCCGGGCTCGCCGTTGGGATCCTTGTCGTTTGCGATTCTGTACGTCGACTGTGCATCGGCGACGCCGGCGAGTGCGATGATGCGCTGGAGCTCGCGGCGCGTCGTGTCCACAGGTGTGGCCGGCTTCGCGGTTGCCACCGTCGCGGCCGGCTTCGCGCGTGCGCCGGGAGCAGGACGCGCAGCGGGACGCGGCTTCTCTTTGTGCGGCGTTGCCGCGACGAAGAACGCGCGAATGGTATCGCCCCGCAGCCAGTCTTTCGATGCGATGTCCGGCATTTTCACCTTGATCGAATCGTTCGTGCGCACGCCGTACGCATTGCCTACGGCGACGACGCGCTCGACAAGCTGGTTGGGCGTGAGCGCATCGATCGAATCGGCCGTGAGCTCGAAGTCGCGCGCAAAAGCACGCGCCATCGCCGTGCCCTCGTCCTGGCGCTTCGCGCGCGCAGCGCTCAATGCAACCATGCTCTGCACCTTGCCGTCGACGAAGTCGATTTTGATGACGGGAGACTGCACGCGCAGCTCATCCGCAACCAGACTGCCCTTGAACTCGGCCATCACGTTCTTGAACGAGTTGTCCTGCATGATGCCCGTGATGGTGCCGCCCGCCAGCGAAAAGCTCTTCCCATCGATCCGCGCCTCGCCCATGAGCTTCAGGACGTTCGACGCACGGTCAAACTCTGCCTCCGAACCAACGCCTTTGATGTCACCGCGGTTGAGCGTGACTTTGTTCATCGCGTGGAAATAATGGTCGCCGCGGAACTCCATCTGATCGGAATCGACGATGATCGAGGTGGTGTCCGCGCTTATCGTACCGGGAGTCGTGCCTTTCTGGTACAGCACAGCGTGTGGCCGCGGCGCGCCATAGACAGTGCCTTTTGCTTCGGGCAGCGTCGCACTCTTCTCGAAATAGTCGAGATT
>JBBQYT010000348.1:0-3790 GCA_038208385.1 Longimicrobiales bacterium
CGGCAGTTTCGCGTCGCGCAGCACATTCGGCAGGCGCCTTCTGAAGTCCGTCAGCAGTCTCTCGCCGTGCGCCCAGTCGTGATCGAACGTGCGCCACTTCAGCTGCATGTCCAGCTCGTTTGCAAACTGATTGAACTCGACCGGCGTCAGATAATGAAGATCTGCAAGTGTGATCGGAGCATCGAACAGCTGAAGCAGTGTCTGCAGCACGTAGCCGCGCGGATTGATCCAGCTCGGGCTCGTTATGACGATGCTACCGCCGGGAGCCAGATGCACCTTGAACGCAGCGAGCGTCGCGAGCGGATCATCCATGTGCTCGAGCGTGCCGAGCGAAACTATCTTGTCGTACGTGCCTTCGAGCGATCCGGCATCGCCAATTCTGTACTGCAGATTCCCGTGCTGATACTTCGATTGTGCGACGGCGATCGCCTCGGGCGTGTAGTCGATTCCGAGAACCTTTCCGCCTCTCTTCGCCGCAGCGTACGCGAACAATCCGGTGCCGCAGCCAACATCGACGATCCGCTTGCCCTTCCAGCCGCGCAGACGGAAGACCTGACTCATCTCTTCCGTCAGGTCCAGCCCCTGAACGACCTTGTCGGTGAAATTCGTCGTGTAGGTCTTCTCGTAGCCGTTCTCGAAAATCGTGCTGTACGTCGCTTTCAGCTCCGCATTGGTTTTCTTCATGCTACCAGACCGACCGTCCGCCATCCATCACGATATTCTGACCATTCAGATAGCTCGACGCATCCGAACAAAGAAATTGCACGGCGGAACGATACTCATCGCGCGTCGCCATCCGGCCCACTGGAATCAATGAGGACAGTCGCTGCACGAAGTCATCCGGCTGTTCCGCAAACACACCGCCCGGTGACAGCGCGTTGCAGCGCACACCGCGATCCGCCCAGTACGTGGCGAGGTAGCGTGTGAGTCCGATCAGGCCCGTCTTGACCACCGAATACGTCACGGGCTTAACAGGCTGCAGCTCGTCCGCGACATTTTCATTGCGATAGAGGCGCTGGTCGGGAGCGATTACAGATAGATCCGATGCGATGTTGAGGATCACGCCGCCATCGCCACGACGCGCCATCTCCGCGCCGAACACCTGCGAGCACAAGAACGACCCGGTAAGCCCCACCGCGATCTGAAGATTCCACTCGTCCAGCGGAAACTTCTCGAGGCGCGATGTTTCCTGCAGACCACCGGCGTCGCTTACCTGCGGATTGATTGCAGCGTTGTTGACCAGAATGTGAATCGGAATGCCTTCGGCGATGAGTGCGTCGGCAGCTGCGCGCACGGCGGAAGGTTGCGTAACATCCATCACCCGAGTGTGGATGCGAGCGACCTCGAATTCCCGCGCCAACGTCTTTTTCGCGGCGGATAGCGTCGCAGCATCGATGTCTGTGAGCACAACGGTTGCCGCGCTGGCAAGCAGCGCTGCTGCGTGCTCGACGCCAAGCAGGCCCGCAGCGCCCGTGACAAGCGCATTGCGACCCGTCAGCTGGAATTTCGCAAACGACTCGCTCACGAGCGCACCTGGCCGCCGTCTATGATCCACACCGCCCCCGTCACAAACGACGCGCGGGGCGAAACGAGAAACGCAACGACGTCGGCTGCACTCTCCGGCGTACCGAGCGCCGACAAGGCTACATCACGATCGAGCAGCGCCCGAACGGCATCCGCGTCCTCACCAAGCTTGCGTTCCCACACCGAGCCCTCGAAGAGCATGTTGCCAAGTGCAACAGCATTGATGCGCACGCCAAGCTTACCGAGCGGGCGCGCGCTGCCGCGCACATATGCGTTGAGCGCGGCTTTCGCGACCGAGTATGTGACGGGCGCGCCCGGGAGTACTTCTACACCACAAATCGATGAGACGCACGCGATCGCGCCCTTCGAGGCAGTAAGAGCATCGCGCGCAGCTTCGACCATGTTGGTGGCGCTCCACAGGTTCAAGGCGAACACGCGCTGCCATTCATCATAGGACTCGGTTCCGGGCGCAACAGAGCTTCCACTGCCAACGTTGCAGACGAGAATGTCGAGGCCGTGCAGCTTCTCAACTGCTTCGGCAACGATGCGCCTGGCATCATCAGGGCGGGAAACATCACCGGCAACGGAAAGAGCTCCCGGCAGATCGGATGCGGCCTGCGAGAGCTCCGCCGTCGAGCGGGCGTTGAGGACTACCTGGCAGCCTTCCGCGTGCAGCGCCTGCGCAATCGCGTAGCCAATCCCGCGCGACGAGCCGGTCACGAGCGCTTTCCTCCGGGCCAGTCCAAGACCGGCGGCTGTCACGCGTGCCTCAGCCACTCAGTAGTCATGTCGCGGTAGCGATTCAACGCAGCCGCGTGGTCATTATCCGATGCCCGAGCTGCCTGCAGGATAAAGTTGCCCTCGTAGTTCGCGCGTCGAAGCGCAGCAAACACCTTGTCGAAATTCGCGGCGCCCGCACCCAACGGAACTGTCGTTCCACTGAGCTCGCGGTCCTTTACGTGAACATTCACGATGCGCGATCCGTATGCATCGATCTCTTCGTCCGCATCGTAGCCGAGAGCGGCACTGTTGCCGGTGTCGTAGTTAATGCCGAACGTGTCCGCATCGAGCTGCCCGATGAAACGCGCGAGCTCATTTGGCCCGAGGTCGGATTCGAACAACACGCGCAAGCCCAGCTTCTCAAATTCTGCCTGATGTTTGTGAAGAAACTGGAGCAGTACGTTTTCCTGCTCTGCCGTTTCAATTCGGCCGTTGTCCACGAGCGGCACTACGAGCATCGAGATCCCGATGTTGCGACACGCGGCGGCCACAGCCCGGAAAACACGGCCGAGACGTGTGCGAGCGGATCCTTGTGCCTTCCAGAAGGGCGCTTGCATGAAGCAATCACCGGTGACGGACGGCACGCTCACGTGGTGCTCGATCATAAGTGCGTGGATTTCCCATTGGCAGCCGGCAAGCATCAGCGGGTTCTCCTGCAATCGCGCCTGATCGAGCGTCCATTCCATCAGCCGAAATCCATTCGAGTGTGCTATCGCAAACTCTTCTTGCCAGGATAACCACGGAAAGGCCTGAATGCGGCAATCGATGAGATCGGACAACCGGCCCTGCATGAAGCCAATGCGTCCGGCCGGCGAATCGTTGCCGACAGGCGCCGCATCCATCGATGCTTCAGTCGTCAATTGTTCAACCAGCCGTGATTGCTCACGAACCCCTTCTCAACAAGCGTCTCGGCTATTGCCCAGTCTATCGGCGTGTTGATGTCGTGCCCCTGAATCTCATCCGTCTCGACAGCAAACGTCTTCTCGCCGAGGATCAAGCCGGTCTCCCGCAACACCCCACTTCTCGTCACGTAAACCGACGAATTGTCAAAGCTCGTCAATGGCCACTTGCTCATTCTTGCCGGCGGATTCTTCATGGACAAGTCGAACTCACGTGTGTCGGGATCAAACGTACCCATCCGGATTTTCCTCCGACATATTGCCAATACCGAGTCGGCGCGGTTCGCCTCGAACAGCTCGATGCACGCGTCTATGGTTTCGGCCGAACGAAATGGCGTTGTCGGAGGCAGTGTGACGACAGCCTCGACACCCGCTGCCCATTCCTGGTCCAGCACGTCGACCAAAACTTCTTCGGTGCTCACGAGGTCTCCGGACAGCGATTCTGAACGCATATGCGCGGTGACTCGTTCAGAGTCATAGCCACGCAAGTAGGTTTCAATCTCCGTACAATCCGTCGAGACGACAATTCGATTCAGCCGTTTGCTGCGGAGCGCCTGCTCGATTGTATACGCCAGCAACGGCTTGCC
>JBBQYT010000349.1:0-3783 GCA_038208385.1 Longimicrobiales bacterium
ACCCAACTTGTCATTCACACTCTTGAAGCGATCCACATCGATGTACGCGAGGGTCAATGACCGATGATAACGACGCGTCCGGCTGATCTCGATGGCGGCGAGGTCTGTAAAGAAGCGGCGGTTGCCAAGACCCGTCAGCGGATCCGTGCGCGCTAGCTCACGCTCCTGGTACAGCGTGCCCCGCATCCCGACACCAATGACCACAACACCAAGAAAGAAAACGGCAGACAAAACTGAGTTCAGATACGGCGCAAAACTCAGCACGTACGGATTCGCCGGCGTGAACACTGTCCACGTGTGGAGAAACGCAGCCGCCGCGGCGCAGAGGAATCCCGCGCGCGCGCCAAACCGCCACGTGATCGCACCAATCGGTACCACATACGCAACGGACAAAGAAACGTCCGGCTGCAGCCGCGCCTCGACCAACGCCAGCCCGACAATCCCCAGGAACCCGGAGACCGCGGTAAACCACGATCGCTGCTCCGTCGTCCAGGCTTTAGCAGACAGCTTCATTTGTTGCTTACGCCTTTGTGGCTCGTGACTCGTGACTCGTGACTCGTTATAACACCGTACGTCGAACGAATATAGCTCAAAACCGGCGACATAGGCCAAAATTGGTACAAAGCGCGCAAAGGTAGAGTCACCGCGTCACCGCGTCGCCCCCTCGCCCCCTCGCCCCTTGTTACACGCCGTCCGTCCCAACCACAGGCACTCCAGCCCTCCGACCCTCGAACTGGGCCTTCCCCACCATAGCTTTCGGACCATGACGACGACTGTCGATCCCGTCGCGGCGCCGGATGCCGCGCCGCAGACACGTCCGTTTGCACGCTGGGGTCTCGTTTTTCTGGCTTTGACCCTTTACGGGCTGTTTTCTGCGCATCAGACGTATCTGTACACAGCCTTGAGCGGCGAGCAGGCGGACTATAAGCAGCTGGTCCTCCTCGGCCTCTCGAGCGCCTGGACCTGGGCGGCACTTACGCCCGGCATCATTTGGCTTGCCCGCAGGTTCCGGATCGAGCGGCAGAACTGGGTGCGGATGGCGCTCATCCACCTGACGCTCGCGCTGCTCTTTCATCTGACGGATGTCTCGATCGACCTGCTGTCGAATCGCTTTATCCAGCACCTCTCGCTGGGTTTTCAAACCCAGTTCCTGCTGCAGATCGACTACAATGTCTTTTATTACTTCATGACCGTGCTCGTCACGCACGCTGCGGACTATTACGGATGGTTCCGCGAGCGCCAGCTGAGCGCCGCGCGCCTCGAGACGCAGCTGGTGAATGCGCAGCTGCAGGTCCTGAAGATGCAGATCCAGCCGCACTTCCTGTTCAATACTCTCCATGCGATTTCCGAGCTGGTGCACGAGGATCCCGAGGCTGCAGATCACATGATCACGCGCCTTGGCGATTTGTTGCGGCAATCGCTTGTCAGCTCGGGCAACCAGGAAGTTTCGTTGAAACAGGAGCTTGAGTTTCTGAGCGCGTACGTCGAGATCGAGCAGACCCGCTTCCGCGACAGGCTCACCGTCAGCACCTCGGTTGCAGCCGACACGCTCGACGCACGCGTCCCGAACCTGCTGCTTCAGCCCATCGTCGAAAATGCGATTCGGCACGGCACTGCGCCGCAGCAGGCGCCCGGCTTCATCCACATTTCCGCGCGTCGCGAAAACGGATCACTGCGCATTGAAGTGAGCGACAACGGCCGCGGTCTGCCTGCGGGATCCCCGCCGCGCGAGGGTGTGGGTCTTGGAAACACGAAAGCGCGCCTCAAGCAGCTGTATGGAGCGACGCAGCGCTTCGATCTGCGCAATTCCGAAACCGGTGGTGCCATTGCAACCATCATCATGCCGTTCCACACCGATCCTGAATCGACGCCATCCGTATCATGACTACCGATCTCCTGCGCGTTCTCGTCGTGGACGATGAACCCCTCGCCCGGCGCAAAGTCATTCGTCTGCTGAAGGATGCTACCGGCGTCGAAATCGTCGGTGTGTGTGGCAGCGGGGTCGAAGCTATCGAAGCGATCGAGCGCGACGCTCCTGACCTCGTGTTTCTCGATGTCCAGATGCCTGAGCTCGATGGCTTCGGCGTACTCGAGGCCGTCGGCCCCGAGCGCATGCCGCGCGTCGTGTTCGTCACTGCATTCGATCAGTACGCGCTCAAGGCGTTCGAGGTGCACGCGCTCGACTATTTGATGAAGCCGTACGACCGTGAACGATTCGAGAAAGCGCTGCTGCGCGCGCGCGCGCAAATCGAGCGCGACAGCGTCGCAAACCAGAGCCAGCATCTCATTGCATTGCTGCAGACACTCACGCAGGAACAACAGGCACGCCTCGATCAGAATGGCGCGAAAAACACCAACAAATTTCTCGAGCGACTGATGGTGCGCTCGAGCGGGCACATCTTCTTCCTGAAAGTGCCTGAAATCGACTGGATGGAAGCCGCCGGCAACTACATCCGCATTCACTCGGGGCGCGATTCCTACCTCATCCGCGAAACTATGAATGCGATGGAAGAGAAGCTCGATCCGGATCAGTTCGTACGCATTCATCGCTCAACCATCGTCAACCTCGATTGCATTGAAAAAATGCAACTTTGGTTCGGTGGCGACTACATGGTGATCCTGCGGGATACTACCGAGCTGAAGCTGAGCCGGGGCTACCGCGAAAAGCTGGAGGATAGGCTCGGAAAACCGTTCTAGCAGAAGACAATCGCACCGCCCCTGTCAGGCCCCGCGCACGACTCGTCACACCTTGCGTATTTCTGTAGCAGTCAACATGTTGCAGTCTCGTGCCTGGCACGCTATCCGGCCAATTTACTTAGACTTACATTGCCTTGCCCCTCCCTAATCGCGCGCTTGCAACTGACATCGTCGCGATCGCGGCTTCGGCGGGCGGAATCAACGCTCTCGTCCGGGTTCTGCAGGAGTTTGACAGCAATTTCCCGGCAGCCGTAGTCATCGTACTACATCTTCAAAGTGGCCGCGTCAGCATCCTCGCAGAAATCCTCGCCCGGCAGTGCAAGCTCGCAGTCGTGCAGGCACAGGCTGGGAATGAGATTTATACCGGAACTGTGTACGTTGCGCCTCCCGATTTCCATCTCATCGTCGAGCCCGACCACACACTTTCTCTATCGAAAGGCGAGCCCGTCCGTTTCGTACGACCTGCCGCAGACACTCTATTCACGTCGGTCGCTTCTGTGTACGGAAAGCACTCGATCGGCGTTGTATTGACCGGCATGGGACGTGACGCCTCTGATGGGATAACTGCGATCAAGAATGCGGGTGGGAGGACGATTGCGCAGGACCGGAGCACGTCGGAGCATTTTGCGATGCCAGAGGCGTCGATCAACACTGGACGAATCGATTATGTGTTGCCTGTTGATGAGATTGGCAGATGCGTCACTCAGCTTCTCGCCGGGAGTCTGATGAATTGAGCACCAGGGAGGATGTGCCAGAGTTCGAGCAGCTGCTTGCGTACGTGAAGTCGAGTCGCGGCTTTGACTTTACCGGTTACAAGCGCAGCACGCTTCAGCGCCGCATGCAGAAGCGAATGGCGATGGTGGGCGTTCAGTCGTACACCGATTACATCGATCATCTGGAAGTGCATCCGGATGAATTCCCGCAGCTCTTCGATACCGTACTCATCAACGTCACGAGTTTTTTCCGCGACCCGGAAGCGTGGGATGTTCTCGCGAAGGATGTCATTCCGCGGTTGCTTGCGGAGAAGGCGCCGAACGGTCAGATCCGGATGTGGAGCGCCGGCTGCGCGACGGGTGAAGAGGCGTA
>JBBQYT010000350.1:0-3781 GCA_038208385.1 Longimicrobiales bacterium
TAGTTGCGGCGGTGTACCGGCGTGCGACGCTGGTGCTGCTGCCGTCCGAGCGTGAAGGCTTTGGTCTTCCGGTGATTGAAGCGATGGCGAGCGGGACGCCGGTTGTATCGAGTGATCTGCGCGTTTTGCGCGAGCTTGGTGGTGACGGTGTCGAGTACTGTGCGGTAGGCGATGTTGCAGGCTGGTCTCGTACAGTACTTGATTTGCTTCGCGAGTCGAAAAACAAGGCCGCGGTCTGGGACCGCCGACGTAGTAACGGGGTTGAGCGTGCGTCAAACTTCTCCTGGACGGAGTGTGCACGACACATGATCGAGCTATACGATACCGTGGTCGAGTCGGCACACTCTGTGGAGAGCCGACAATGATTCGGAGCAGGCCGTTACGGGTCCTTCAGATCGGGAAGTACTATCCGCCCGTCATCGGCGGCATAGAGACGCATCTTCACGCGTTGTGCGGCGAGCTGCGCAAGAGTGTGGATCTCGATGTGGTCGTGTCGGGCGTGCAGCATCGCACGACGCATACGGTTGTCGACGGGATTCCGGTGACGCGTCTCGGCCGCATCAGTGAGATTGCGAGCACACCGATCAATCTCGGGATGGTACGCAAGATCAAGGAGAGCCGGGCTGATCTGCTGCACCTGCATCATCCGAATCCGATGGCGGTTCTGGCGTATCTCGTGAGCGGCTTTCGTGGCCGTCTCGTGATCACGTATCACAGCGACGTCGTACACCAGAAAAATCTGAATCGTTTGTTCGAGCCGTTCCTGCGCGTAGCAATGGAGCGGGCCGACGCGATCATAGTGAGCTCGCAGAATTACATCGACAGCTCACCGGTGCTCGCGCAGTATCAGGACCGCTGCCGCGTCATTCCGTTCGGTATTGAAGCCGCGCCGTTCGAGCGTGTCGACACGCGTGCAGTGCAGGCGATCCGCGAGCGTTACGGCAACCGGATCATCCTGGCTGTTGGCCGTCTGGTATATTACAAGGGCTTCGAGTATCTGATTCGCGCGATGCGCGACATTGAAGGTCATTTGCTGATTGTTGGCGAAGGCGGGCTGCACGCAGATCTCGAGCGCGAAGCCAAGGTGCACGGCGCGGAAGGCAAGGTGACTTTCCTCGGCAGTGTCAGCGATGTCGCGCCGTATTACCACGCGTCGGATGTGTTCGCGCTGCCTTCGAGCATGCGCAGCGAAGCATTCGGGATGGTACAGATCGAAGCGATGACGTGCGGCGTACCGGTTGTGAATACGAGGCTGCGGTCGGGCGTTCCGTTCGTTTCGCTCGACAAAGTGACGGGCCTGACGGTGCCGCCGGCAAATCCGCGCGCACTGGCCGAAGCAATCAATTCACTGCTGGCGGATCCGCGCCGGCGGGCGATCATGGGAGCGGCCGGAAAGCGGCGCGTTGCCGAGGAGTTCAGCCTCGAGGTCATGACGCAACGCACGCTGGCACTGTATTCTCAGGTAATGGACGGCGCCTGGCGGCCCGAGCCGATGGCAAGCACACTGGCGCGCGTCGGCAAGCGCGCCGTAGGCGGTTCAAAAGGACTGAGCGCGGCGCTGTAGCGCCTGAAAGTAATGTCTTCGAAAAACCCCGGACCAGATTTTCGGATGTTGCCCGGCGGGACGCCAACGAACGGCGGACCGCAGGGTGCTGTTACACATCTTTCTCCGCCCGCCCAAACCCCGACGGTCTTCTGGCTGCGCGACTACATCGGTGTCGTGCGCCGTTATCTGTGGGTTGTCGCTGCGATCACAGTCGTCACTGTCGCGATTGGCGGATCGATCGTCCTCAAAGAGCCGCCCGTTTTCGTGGCGAGCGCGGCCGTACGCCTCATCGATACCCGTCCTACGCTGGCCGCCGACATGCCGGCGATGGATCGTCCGATCGGCAACTGGACGGATCCTGTGCTCACACAAATCCAGGTGCTGCGGAGCCGCGCGGTAGCGGAAGCAGCAGTCGATTCATCCGGCGTCCGCCTGCAAAGCGCAACGCGCGGACTGGCAATGAGTCCGATCGACAAGATTTTCATCGATCCGCGTCAGGAGCCGGACACATTCCACATGAAGTTTGCAGACGATGGCATCACCGCGCGCAGCAGTCATGCGAGCGTTTTCTCGCCGTACGCCCTGCCGTTGACGATCGATGGCGTGCGTTTCACTGTCGAGCGCTATCCGGGCATGCGGACTGCGGACCTGATCGTACGGCCGCGCGCGGATGTGATTGCCGAGACGATGGGATCACTGACGACGCGTGCGCGCGAAGCCACATCGATCATCGACATCGGCGCGATGGCGAACGATCCCGTGATTGCACAGCGCTCGGTGAACGCTGTCGCGAAAGCGTTCCAGGCTGTCAATGCACAATCGGCGCGCGAACAGTCCAAGCGCCGGCGTTTGTTCATTGAAGACCAGCTGCGCATGACGGACAGGCAGCTCGATGCCGCAGAATCGCGGTTGACGGCGTTCCGCGGGCATTCACAGACGTACAGCGCGCGCGACAAGTTCCAGGCACAGCAAGTCGACCTCGCCGATGTGGAGAAAAAGCGCGAGCAGATGATGAGTGATCGTGGCGTGTATGGATCGCTGCTCGAGCGGCTCGAGAAGCCGGGCGGAGATCGCGATGCGATTCGCGGGCTGTTCTTCTCGCCTGAAGTGACATCGAATCCTGCGATCATGCAGATCTACAATGAGCTGACGAAGTACGAGACGCAGCGCGACTCGATGACGACGGGCCGGTACGCGCGCGCGCAGACGGACCCTGATGTGCAGAGCCTGAACGCACTGATCGGCGGCACGACGACGAAGCTGATGGCTGCAGTGAAGTCCTACGTCTCGTCGATGGATCAGCGCATTGCGTTTCTGGACGAGCAGCGCTCGCGCAGTGCGGGCACGATCTCGACATTGCCGCAGGCCGAAGTGGACGAAGGCAGGCTCACGCGCGAAGTCGAAACCATCAAGAAAATGTCGGACAAGCTGCGCGATGAGCTGCAGGTGGCTGGAATTGCAGAAGCCGTCGAGACCGGCCAGGTCGAGATTGTCGACCTCGCGCAGGGCGGGACGGGGCCGATCGGTAGAGGCCGCAACCGCAAGCTGGCATTCGCACTGGCCGTCGGTCTGTCACTCGGCGCTGTCGTCGCACTTCTTCTCGATCGCATGAACACATCGATCCGCCGGCGCGAAGACATCGAAGGCGTACTACGCGTGCCGGGACTCGCAGTCATACCAAAACTCTCGAACTCGCATACTACGACTTCGATTTTGCGCCGGCCGCTGTTGGCGGGGCAGAAGCGAAAAAACGACCGGTCGAACGGAAGCAGCGGCAACACGCTCGTCACGGCCGCCAACATCAGGTCGACAGGCGCCGAGGCATATCGCAAGCTGATGACGAACCTGCTGTTCTCGGTGACACCGGAATTGAAGACGCTCGTGATTACGAGCGCGTTCCCGGGTGAGGGCAAGACCACGACTGCGTGCAATCTGGCGATCACGTTCGCGCAGCAGGGCCGGCGCGTACTCCTCGTCGATGCCGACCTGCGCAGACCGTACCTGCACCACATGTTCGACATTCCGAGCGAGCCCGGCCTTGCCGATGTTCTCGCCGCGCGCCACAAGCTGATCGAGACACTGCGTCCGAGCGGCATCGAGCGTCTGACGCTCCTGACCGCCGGCAAGCTGCCGCCCAATCCACTCGAGTTTCTCGGTAGCAAGCGTATGAAGTCTCTGCTCAAGTTCATGGCAGCGCGCTTCGATACCGTCATCATCGACACACCGCCCGTTCTC
>JBBQYT010000351.1:0-3778 GCA_038208385.1 Longimicrobiales bacterium
GCCGGTCCCGACATTCGCATACAGGGAAAGCAAGCCGGCGTAATCGAGACCTGGCGGAGACGGCGGCGAATCAGCCAGCCGTGCGTGGCGCAGCACAATCACGCGTGACTGTGCGTCCACACGAAAAACGGCGAGGTCGGGATAGAACATGTCGTAGTAGAGCCACTCGCGATGTTTGTCCGACCAGACCCGGCCGATCGTGTGACCCCAATTCTCGTCGCTCTTCCAGAGATTGAAGGTCTCCGATTTTGCGTAATGCTTTGCGAGCACCTGTGCAGCGGCGCCGTTCACCTGGTCGCAGAACCCGACGCCGGAAAAAAACACGGGCGCATCGGACGGCGTGTCGTCTTTGGTTGCGCTGGCAAGGCGGCTCTTCAGCATGACGAGTGTGGCGAGAATGCGATCTTCATCCGGTGCGCCCGGCGCAACCTGCACCGCATGGCTCAGCCGATCCGCAATGCCGTTCTGCAGCAGAAGCACGGTCAACTTGCGCCCGGCGTTCCGCACATACGGCATGCGCGCGCCGGATGCATCCAGATAATTCGACAGAAGCCAGTCCTCATTGGCGAACGCAAGCCGGCGGACCGCGCTTTCGCGAAGCGGAACCAGCGCCAGAAAAATTGCGGCACCCGCTAGAGTGAGCACCACCACACCGCTCGACACGATCAGCCGGCGCTGCCAAATCGTTGAGCTCAATTGTGCAGGATATTCATAAAGGGGTGGGATACACCTTGGTCCTCTCAGTCACATGTTGCATGTGACCTCACATCCCCGGAAGGGCAGTTGAATTCCCAGTGTTCTGGACTGCAAACACGACCACGGTGAACAACCGGGGAAAGATGTGGGCTGCGCATACTCACCACGCGGTCACTTGATGACGAGATGAATCCTCGTCCCGCGTTGCGTTCTGCGCCGCATGCTCCGTTCGCGCCCGACCTCGGGCGATTTGGCTATATGATTTGATTTTCCAGTTGTATCCCTGCCTGGCACTACCCGATTGCCACTAGACTGGCGCGCGCTCCGCAAGGGACGGCGCGACCGTCCTGCCGATTGCGTGAGCGATACCACGAACCTGCTCGACCAGTTCATCGAACTGCTCGGGCCGCAGCGACTGTGCACCGTCCGACCTGGCACGGTCCGGGTCCGGATGGACTTCGATCATCAAACCATCGGCGCCCGCCGCGACCGCAGCACGCGCCATCGGAATGACCTTCGCCCGCACACCCGTGCCATGGCTCGGGTCGGCGATGATCGGCAAATGTGACAGCGAGTGTACGACGGGGATCGCAGTGAGATCGAGCAGATTTCGCGTCTGGTCGTCAAAACTACGAACGCCGCGCTCGCAGAGAATTACGTTGGGATTTCCTTCGGCGAGGATGTACTCGGCACAGAGAAGAAGCTCTTTGATCGTGGCCGCGAGGCCACGCTTAAGCAGAACGGGCCTGCCTGCCTTCCCCACTCTCTTCAACAGCGGATAGTTCTGCATGTTGCGCGCGCCGATCTGCACGATGTCCGCATACTCGGCAACAACCTCGACCATGTCCGGCTCGAGCGCCTCAGTTACAATCGCCATTCCGGTCTCTTCCCGCGCCCGCGCGAGAAACTCGAGTCCCTGAACTCCAAGACCCTGCCACGAATACGGCGAGGTGCGCGGCTTGAACGCGCCGCCACGCAGGATCGTCGCACCCGACGCCTTCAACAGATGTGCAATTTCACTGATCTGCTGCTGTGACTCGACGGCACACGGTCCCGCCATCAGCACGATTTCATCGCCGCCAATACGCGTCCCATTCGACAGCTCGATGATCGTCGGCTCATCACGCCATTCGCGCGATACCTGCTTGTATGGCTGAGTAACATGAATGACTTGAAGAACACCCTGCAGAGTTTCCAGACGCCCACTGTCTACCTTGCCATCATTGCCCACGAGCCCAATCGCAGTGCGTTGACGACCAGGAATGGGCTGCGCCTCGTAGCCCATCGCCTTGATAACCTCTATGACACGCCGGACATCCGCATCCGACGCGGTGTGACTCATGACTACGAGCATCAGCTTGGCCGTCTATCGAACGTTTTTTAGCGCCACTCCGGCGCGATGTGGAATTAATGTAAGCCAAGCCACTGCCAAAGCCTATAGCTTTGGGGGTATGCGTGTATACACGCAAGGAATCACCCAATCGCTACGCTTGTTTACAGTTCTGGAAGGCCCCCAAATGAGGCGGCGCCACCTACTCGCCTAGCGCCACTGCATTATTCTGGTGCGATGTCAGGTGACGACGATTGGAGCGATCGCGGACAACAGGGGTGCGGTACTGTCTTTTCGGGAAAGGACCACGTTGGGGAGCGGCCAGTCGATTGCGAGCGCGGGATCGTCCCAGCGGAGGCATTTATCGTGCTGCGGGTCGTAGGGGCGGGTGCATTTGTACATCAGGATGGTGTCATCTTCGAGCGCCTGGAAGCCATGCGCAAACCCTTCCGGGACCCACACCTGGCGGCCTTCTCCGGCGACGATCCGGACTGCGGTCCAGCGGCCGAATGTAGGCGACTGTGCGCGCAGGTCGACCACCACGTCATGGGCGGCGCCGCGCAGGACGCTGATCAATTTGCCCTGCGGCTCGGGGTTCTGATAATGGAGCCCCCGGACGACGCCCTGGGCCGAAACGGACACATTGTCCTGAACGAACACGGCGTCGATTCCAGAGGCGCGGTAGCGCTCGGCATGCCAGGACTCGAAAAAGGAGCCGCGATCGTCGCGAAAAAGCGGGGCGTCGATGATGACGACGCCGCTGAGCTGGGTCGGAGTGATGTTCAAGGAATCAGTGGTTGGTCGAGCAGTGAGAGCAGGTAACGGCCGTATTCGTTGTTTTTGAGCGGTGCAGCGAGCTGGCGCATCCGTTCCGCATCGATCCAGCCGCTGCGAAAGGCGATCTCTTCCGGACAGGAGATCTTGAGACCCTGCCGTTGTTCGATGGTCTGGATGAAGTTGGCGGCCTGCATGAGTGATTCGGGCGTACCAGTATCGAGCCACGCCATGCCGCGACCCATCACTTCGACGTGCAGTGCACCGGACTCGAGGTAGGCGCGGTTGACATCGGTGATCTCGAGCTCGCCGCGCGGCGAAGGCTGGAGTGAGGCTGCAATGTCGAGGACGCGGTTGTCGTAGAAATACAACCCGGTCACTGCGTAATTGGAACGCGGCGCTTTGGGTTTTTCCTGAATGTCGATTGCGGTTCCGGTGTTGTCGAATTCGACGACGCCGTAGCGTTCGGGATCGCGCACATAGTAAGCAAAGATGGTGGCGCCGGTGGTGCGTGCCGATGCGCGCTGGAGTGACTCGCTGAGTGCGTGGCCGTAGAAGATGTTGTCGCCGAGCACGAGGCTCACGGTATCACTGCCGACGAAATCCCTGCCGATGATGAATGCCTGTGCGAGTCCTTCCGGGCGAGGCTGCGCTTCGTAGGAGAGCTCAAGTCCCCACTGTGAGCCGTCGTCGAGCAAGGCGCGAAAGTGCGGCAGATCGTGTGGCGTCGAAATGACGAGGATGTCACGAATGCCCGCGAGCATGAGCGTGCCGAGTGGATAATACACCATCGGCTTGTCGTAGACGGGCATCAGCTGTTTGCTGATGACCTGCGTGATTGGATAGAGACGCGTGCCGGATCCGCCCGCCAGTATGATTCCCTTCATGCGATCAGGACCTCAGCGCTTCAGCGGTGTGCGTGCGGTACCACTCGTAGGTTTGTTCGACGCCTTTGTGCAGCTCCATGCGTGGCTCCCA
>JBBQYT010000352.1:0-3771 GCA_038208385.1 Longimicrobiales bacterium
TCAACGCCGACATCGCCGTGAATGCCGGGTTTCTGGGTATCCGATGTATTGGAGAGCGGCATCGCACCGGCTACGTGCACGAACGGAGTCGCGTAGCGGCCGCCGCCTCTTTGCGCATATACGGTGCTTGCCGGCATCAGCGTAAACATCAAAATGACGAGGGTCCTCTTCATGGCGCTCTCCTGGGGGCTTTGGGCGCATTTTGGGGCACATTGGGGGCCGGCGCAGGCCGCCCCGGCGTGAACGATACGTTGGAACTCCATTGCGCACCAACCCTTCTCGAGGGGGGCGCGCCGATTGCCAAAATGGTGAGTTTCGGTTAGCTTGGATATAGAGAAGGTATACTGCAGCGAGAGGATTTGGCCCGCTGCTATGCACGATCCGCGGAGCTCGGCCGTTGTCGAGCCCGTTTTTTTTGAACTCCTGTTCCCGGTTTCCCAGGGCATTCGAGCGCTGGGGCCGGGATTTTTCATGGATGGTTGAATTTTGCAGACAACAGAGAACAAGAAGGAAAGCAGCATGGAAGTAGTTTCGTTCGAACAGCTCGGGCTAAGTGCCGAGCTGGTACGTGCAGTAGAAGAAATGGGATTCACGAAGCCGACGCCGATCCAGGTTGAGGCAATCCCGGCAACTCTCGAAGGTCGCGACGTCCTCGCCTCCGCGATGACGGGCAGCGGCAAGACCGCGGCATTCCTGCTCCCGATTCTGGAGCGGATCCGTCTCAAGCCTCGTGGTGTGACACGCGTGTTGATCCTGACCCCTACGCGGGAGCTTGCAGCACAGATCGTCGATGCGCTCAAGGAGCTTGCAAAGCACACGCGCGTACGTGGCGCAGCAGTGTATGGCGGAGTCGGCATGGGACCGCAGATCGAGGCGTTCAAGCGCGGCGCGGACATCATCGTCGCGACGCCGGGACGTCTGCTCGATCATTTTGGTCGTGACTACGGCAAGCTGAACGGTCTCGAAGTACTCGTAATCGATGAAGCCGATCGCATGCTGGACATGGGATTCCTCCCGGATATCCGCCGCGTGCTGAATCATCTGCCGCGCACACCGCGCCAGACATTGTTCTTTTCGGCGACGATGCCCGCGCCGATCGTCGAGCTTTCGCGCGAGCTTTTGCGCAATCCGCAGACGGTCGCGGTGCAGCGCAAGTCGGCGCCGGCAACAGGCGTCGCGCAGGCATTTTACCCGGTGCCTTCACACTTGAAGGTCGAGCTGGTTGCAGAGCTTTTGCGTCGCGGTGACATCGGCAACGCAATCGTCTTCTGCCGCACGAAGCACCGCGCAAATCGTCTGGCAGAGCGTCTCGAGAAGTACGGTTTCGGCGTTGCACGCATTCACGGGAACCGCAGCCAGAGTCAGCGCACTGAAGCACTCGCCGGCTTCAAGGAAGGCCGCTACAGAGTGCTCGTCGCGACGGACATCGTCGCACGCGGCATTGACGTAGAAGCGCTCGACCACGTCGTGAACTTCGATGTGCCGAACTCGCCGGCGGATTACATCCACCGCGTAGGTCGTACGGCACGCGCAGAAGCGACCGGCGACGCATACACGCTGTACAGCCCTGATGAAGAGTCAGGCGTGCTGGCCATAGACCGTGCAGTCGGCCGCAAGATCGAACGTCGCCGTCTCGCTGATTTCGATTACACGAAAAAGGCGGAAGCTCGTTTCGAAGTGCCCGTTGCCGAACGCCTGGCAGCAATGCGTGCACGGAAGTCCGAAGAGCGCGCCCGCTCGAAGGAAAAGACCGAGCGTCGCTCGAAGCACGAGACTGATTCTGGTGGGCGCCCGACCGGCAAGTTCGGCAGTGCACCCAGAACCCGCGCAACCGTCGCCTCACGCGAGCGCGATCGTTCGCAGGACCAGCGCGCTGGCAGTGTTCAGCGTCGCGGCGGCCGCAGCGGCCGGGCGTAAAATGCTGTGAAGCTCCAGGTGTAGCCGGACATTTACCGTCCGGCTGCACCAACCCGCTTTACCAGATCCAACTGCAGGCGATATACTCTCCGCATCCGAGCACTACACTCGTTCGTAGCCCAGATCACAACATGAAAACCTACGTCGGCACCAGCGGCTTCGCATACAAGGAATGGAAACCCAGTTTCTATCCGCAGGATCTTCACGCGGATAAGATGCTGAACTTCTACGGCGACAATTTCAATGCCGTAGAGATCAACAACACGTTCTATCGCATGCCCGCCGAGAGCGTGCTCATGAACTGGGCAGAACAAGTGCCCGCCGACTTTCGCTTCATCCTGAAATCACCGCGCCGCATCACACACAACTCGCGCTTGAAGGATGTGGGCGATTCCGTGGCGTTTCTACTGAAAAGCGCGTCAGTGCTCGGGGAACGACTCGGACCCTTCCTGTTCCAGCTGCCGCCCAACATGAAAAGGGACTTGCCGCGCCTGCAGACATTCCTGTCGCTACTGCCCAAAGGCACGCGCGCAGCGCTCGAATTCCGCGAGCCCTCATGGTTCACTGATGACGTATTCGACGCGCTACGCGCTCACGATGCCGCACTGTGCATCGCAGAAACCGAAGAAGACGTCGCGCCATTCGTAGCGACCGCCAGCTGGGGATACCTGCGCCTCCGCAAAGTCGCCTACGAGCCCGGCGACCTCGAAGCATGGGCCAGGCAACTGAAATCAGCGCCATGGAACGAGACGTTCGTATTCTTCAAGCATGAAGACGCTGGCACCGGGCCCAGGCTGGCGCGCGCATTCAACTCGCTTCTGCTGGGCAGTTGACTTACAGTTTCACGCAGAGCCACTGTGCTCTCTCTGCGTGATACCTGCCAGTTAATAGCCTCCTCGCAATTCTTCAAGCTCCTCCAACGTCTTCGGCCAATCATCTTTCAGTAGCCTCGACAATGATCGATCAGCCAGAAGCTTCCCTTCAGTCTGACACGTAGCACAATAATTCGTTTCGTTGTCCGCGTATGCGATGCGCTGGATTGGGGAGCCGCACGCAGGACACGGCAGACCGAAACGTCCGTGGACGGCCATGCGCGGATGGAATGCTGTGACTTTCTCCGGGAATTTGTCGGCGGCTTCACTGCGCAGGATCTCGACCCATTCCCTGAGCGACGCGATTGTCGCGGAACGCAGACGCTTGATCTCTTCACCGCTCAGCTTCTGCGTCAGCTTGATCGGCGACAGCCTGGCTGCATGCAGAATCTCATCCGAATGCGCGTTGCCGATGCCACTGAAAATGCGCGGATCCGTGAGTGCGCGCTTCAATGTCCGGTTCTCGCGCGTCAGCGCTTCCTTGAATTGCATCGGTGTCGCGGTCAGGGGCTCGATGCCGCCGCGATGATGATCGGCCAACGCCTCGCGGCCGCGCAGCACGTGCATCGATGCGCGCCGCTTCGTACCCGCTTCCGTCAGCAACAGCGTGCCGTTCGGGAAATCGAACGCAGCCTGACCCAGCTTTTTCGGGATCGGCGCGCCCGGCTCTTTCCACCGGAACCGCCCTGCAATCATCAAATGGATGACTACAATCAGATCGTCATCGAATGTTATGACGATGCGCTTGTTGAATCGTTCGACACTGCGCACAGTTTTGCCGACGAGCGCCGAAACCGGCGGATCGTACGTGCGGAGCAGTGACGGCGAGGGGATGCGGATGCGCTCGAGCGGCTGACCAACAATGCGCTGCTCGATCGATTCTACATAGACAGTGATCTCGGGGAGTTCCGGCATGTTATTAATGTCTGCTCGTCGTGTTCCTTCCGTATGGCGCCACGATGTCGTATGACGCTTTCCACCT
>JBBQYT010000353.1:0-3769 GCA_038208385.1 Longimicrobiales bacterium
GGCCGCCCACAGCGCTGCTGGCGTGTCGGGCTCCTTTGTCCGCACGATCGGCGATCTGATCATCACCGACGCGCAGGCATTCGACGCCGCTCGCCTGGAGGTCGCCCGCGTCAGCGTGCTGGGCCTGGCGGGAGCGGATGCGACACCCGCTTCGGCTGCAGACGAAGCCGCTGATGCGCTCTTTGGTATGAAGCAACTGATCGCGCGAGCTGCGTTCTCGAAAAATGACCAGAACACCGTCGCCGCCAGGCGAAAGCTTGATGCAGGTATCAGTGCGGCCATTTCGTACCTGCACTCGGCCGGGCGGCCGAACTCGTTGGACCATCTGTTCTTCATAACGGAGCACTCACGTGCAATTTCTCATGCGCTCGAAGAGCTGCGTGTTGCCGCCGGCGTTCCGCGCCTAATCGCACTGCGACTCTGGCGTCCGGAGGCACCGAGCGTCTTCGACCCGCGTGCATTCGACGCGGCGGTTTACACCCCGGGCTACGCGCCGGCCCCCTCGCCCGCGCTGATTGCTCTGGGCCATACGCTTTTTCTCGATGCAACGCTCGGCAACGGCAGGTCGTGCGCGACGTGTCATCGCCCGGGTCACGCATTTGCCGATGGTCGCGCGCGGAGCCTCACGTTCGTCGACGGTCATGCTGCAAGTACGCGCAACACGCCGACACTCATTGGCGCCGCGGTACAGCCCAGGCAATTTTATGATGAGCGCGCAGCGTCGCTCGAGGACCAGATCGCAGAAGTGATGCGCAGCCCCGATGAAATGGCCAGCAGCGTTGCCAAGGCTGCAGCCGCACTTCAGTCGAGTGCACACTACCGGCATGCATTTGCAAAGGCGTTCAATAGCGCATCAGCACCCGAAATCACAGAACGCCGTCTGCGTGTTGCACTCGCCGCCTACGTGAGATCATTGACGACGATGAGCTCGCGGTTCGACCGCGCCCTGACAACGGACTCGAACGCGCTCAGTTCAACCGAGCGCAGCGGATTCAATGTGTTCACGGGAAAAGGCCGCTGCGCGACGTGCCACTTCATCCCGCTCTTCAATGGCACCGCACCGCCCGGATACGTCAGCTCCGATGTCGAAGTGATCGGCGTCCCCGCGCGTGCGACCGTGCCCGTCGTCATCGATGCCGATCCCGGCAGATCCGCCGTTGACCACGTCGACCTTCACAGGCACGCGTTCAAGACGCCTACACTCCGCAACATCGGGCTCACAGCCCCTTACATGCACAACGGCGTCTTCCGTACGCTTGAACAAGTTATTGACTTCTATGACGCAGGCGGAGCACCGCGCCAAATGCGACTGCCGAACCGGACACTGCCTCCGGATTCGCTGCACCTTTCGTCGCAGGAAAAACGCCAGCTCACAGCATTCCTCCGCACGCTATCGGATACCACAATCATCCGGTCCGCACCGTAACGAAGCCATCGCCGCCCCGCGGCGCAATCGTTACGGACGCTTATATCCAACGATACACGGCGCTTACAGTTTTACTTGACCATCAGCCGATCTCATATCTCAAAAACACACCGGGAGATTCCATGCGACTACTGCACCTCGCCGCTGCAAGTGCGCTCGTCTTTGCAAGCGCAGCCTGCTCGGATAACACACCATCACAAACTGTCGATCCGAACGCAGCGGTGCTCTCGTTCGCCGTGATCGGCTGCAATCGAGTCGATGCAAAGGACACGCTCGGCAACGCAAGCACTGCCAACATTGAGCAGCTGAATCGCACGTTCACCGAAATCGCGAACATGAATCCGCGACCGGACCTGGTGTTTTTTGCCGGCGATCTCGTCCTGGGCTATACGGCCGACACCGTGCTGCTGGACAAGCAGCTGCGCGAGTGGCGGAAGCTCTACGAGCAGTCTGCACTCGCTGCGACGACGACTGAGCTCGTCGCGCTGCCGGGCAACCATGAAGTTCAGAACAATGTAAAGATTGCATACGACGCAGGTGAACGGACGTGGCTGCGCGTCATGGCTCCGTACATTAAGCGCGGTGGAAATGGTCCTAAAGCGGGCGGCGCAGACAAGCTCACGACAGACCAGTCTGCGCTGACCTACTCGTTTACGTTCAAGGGCTCGCACTTCGTTACGGTCGACACGGACCCGGTGGGTAACGATTGGCACGTTCCGACGAACTGGATCAATTCTGATTTGAGTGCGGCGCGTGCGAGCGGGGTTGCGCACAGCTTCGTCATCGGACACAAGCCCGCATACCCGTATCCGACGGTGCCGCTCGATGGCTTGACGTTCGACCTGACCGCACGGGATGCGTACTGGGCGGCACTGAATGCGAATCACGTCGAGGCGATGTATTCCGCTCACAATCACGTCTATTACCGGGTCCAGCCGGCGGTTGGCAAAACGTGGCAAGTGATCGCAGGCAATGGCGGGAGCAAACTGGAAGCGAAGATCGATAGCTCGATACCGTCGTCCGGCTCCTATTACGGCTTTACTGTGACGACGGTGACGAACGGCGGCGCCGTTTTCGTCAAGAGTTATGGACGTGACATTCCTGCTGCGAGCTACACCGCTGCGTCCACGGCCGCGCAGTTCCCGACATCCGTGCGTGACTCGTTCGACATCGCATGGCGTCCGTAGGTCGCGCGAACATCTGCGCTGCAATGTTTTGACGCTAAACGCGCCCGCACTCATTGACCTGAGTGCGGGCGCAATCGTTTCGCAGTTGAAGTGTTACCTGCAGCGTGCAGTTGCAACGCCTCAACAGATACGTCTCCTCCCGATCTTCCATTGTGTCAGGCAACACCATTTCAAAACCGGGGAGGACGTATGCTGAGCGTACGTAGAGGATTGATCCTGTTCATCGGCATGTTGTCGTTCGCAGTACCACTGCGCGCGCAGCAGCCAGCAACTGACACGACCGTATACAAGCTTCCGGGTCTCGAGGTCATTACGGCGAGCGGACGCGGCAAGACGCGGGGTGCGAACGCCGTCGATTCGATGCAGATCTCGAGAATGGCGCCCGCAGGAACAAGTGCATTGCGCATCGTCGAACAACTTCCAGGAGTGAATGTGCAGAGCGCGGATGCGTTCGGCGTATACGAGTGGTCTACACGCATCACGATACGCGGATTCCAGTCACAGCAGATCGGTCAGACGATGGACGGCGTGCCGCTTGGTGACATGACGTACGGCAATTTCAACGGTCTCAACATCGCACGCGCCATCGATGCACCAAACCTCGCCGGCGCGACGGTGGAACAGGGCAGCGGTGCGCTGGGCACCGCGTCGGCGAACAATCTTGGCGGTGTGATCGAGTATCGCTCTGCGGAACCTGCAGATCGTCAGTCACTGCGCATCCAGCAGATGGCGGGCGGTGCGAACTCGCTGCGCACGTACGCACGTGTCGACCTGGGTGCAATTCCGATCGGCGGCGACAACCTCGTGCGTGGATTCGTAACTCTCTCGAACACGTCGGGAGACAAGTGGAAGGGCGGCGGCGAGCGTTTCTCCGATTTCCCCGGCGATCACAAGCTGTTGTTCGGACAGAGCGGACTCTTTCGGAAGTCGGAGAACTGGCAGGACCAGCTGAACGTGAAGCTGGAATGGCTGAACTCTGTTTCGAAGATCACCGCGTTCTACGATTACTCGGACAAAAAGGAGAGCGACTACATGGATTTGTCGCTCTCGGTGTTGAACGACCCGCGTTTTGGTACGATGCAGGATTACTGGACCGATTGGGCGACAGCAATGAAGTATGCGGAGTACACGCTGCCGCCGTACAACCCGCTCGGTG
>JBBQYT010000354.1:0-3752 GCA_038208385.1 Longimicrobiales bacterium
GAGCTCTATGAGGGACAGCTTCTCTTCGACGGAATCTACAAACTTGTCAGCGCGCTCGGCTTCGAGTGCCACGGCACCATCGACCAGCTTCTCGACAGGGACGCATCACAGATCCTGAGCGCCGACGTGCTGTTTGTCCGCGCAGCGTCACGCCCATCAGGTGCTTGACATGGACCGCCGATGCTCGACCATCGAGCAGCGGTCTTCCACCACCTTGATTCCTGCTTTCGCGAACGCGTCCGCCGCGTCCGCCTGGCGGATGCCCTGCTGAAACCAGACTGAGCCCGGCTTCTTGGCAATGATGTCAGCCACATGCGGCGGAATGTCCTTGGGCCTCCGAAAGACGATGACCATGTCGATGTCACCGGGTACATCGGAAACTGTCCGGTACGCCTTCTCGCCCAACACCGTCTCCAACTCGGGGAAATACACGGGGACCGGGACGATCTCCTTTCCGGCCTTCTGCAGATAGTCTGGGACGTAAAACGCCGCTTTTTCCGACTCCTCCTCGGGCTTGATCCCCAAAACTGCAATGCGCTTCGCATCCGCGATCAGCTTCTGAGCCTCGCGCGAATCCTCGATCAGGTTCTCTTTCCAATCCGATTCCCCGGTCATACACTCTCCCCGCAGTCGTCTACGAATCTGCCCGATGCATTTCCTCTGCGAATCTGGAGCCATCAGACATCGATGCCGTACGACCGTCGATTTTTTGCCGGCCTCAGTGAAGCATCGAAGCGATCCGCGCGCGAAATCGCTCCCATCGTAATTTCGCTCGCCCGACCGCGGAGCGTCATCGACGTGGGCTGCGGCACCGGCGGCTGGCTCGCCGAATTCATCGCCCTCGGCGTCGATGATGTCCTCGGCATCGACAGCAATGATGTCCCCGATGAGCTGCTCGAGCTACCGAGAGACAAATTCATGCGCAAGGATCTCGCGCAGTCCTTTACGCTCGAGCGCAGCTTCGACCTCGCAATGTCGCTCGAAGTCGCCGAACACCTGCCACCCGCAGCCGCAGATGCATTTGTCGCAACGCTCACCGCGCTCGCCCCGATAATTCTGTTCTCCGCCGCCATCCCCGGACAGGGAGGTACCGGACACGTCAACGAACAATGGCCGACGTTCTGGATCGATCTCTTCCGACGTCGCGGATTCGAGCCCGTAGACGCCCTCCGAACCCGCGTCTGGGACAATCCACACGTCGCGTGGTGGTACGCACAAAACAGCTTTCTCTTCGTGTCCGAACAGCGCCTCGCAGCCGATTCACTGCTCAGCAACGCACACGCGCAGAACCAGACAATTCCACACGCGCTCGTTCACCCGAACGCATTCACAACAATGGCCAGCCTCGCAACCTGGCAAAGCTTCCGGGACCGCGCCCTCGCCCGACTGTTCGGAATGTTCAAGCCGTAGGGCCTTCACTTCATCAGCTTCGACCCTTATATTTTCTTCGTGCCCCAGGACCGTAGGACGCGAGCTCACGAATCGCGTCAGGACCCCGCAGGTAGCAGCGCTAAGTGCGGCGGACGTCGCTACGGAAAACCTGGGGCGCATTTTTTTGCCCTCGAACCATCCTGACCCGCCTTACCATGGACTTGCCCATACGCCCGGGTAACCGTCCAGTATGTCCCGCTCCTCTCAAGACCTCGGCACGCGCAGCGAATCCCTCGCCGCCCAATTCCTCACCCGGCTTGGATTCACTCTCCTCGCCCGTAACTACCGATTTGGACACCGCGAAATCGACATCATCGCACGCCACCACGCCACCATCGCTTTTACCGAAGTCAAAGCCCGCGCCGGCACCGGCTTCGGCCACCCCCTCGAAGCCATCACCCTCCTGAAGCGCCGCGAAATCGAAATCGTTGCGCGTCGGTGGATTTACTACGAGGGCAAACCAGAATATGTGTACCGCTTCGACGCCATCGCCATCTTCTGGCCACGCGACGGCCCCGGCCGTCTCGAGCATTATGAAGATGCCTGGCGATTGTGAGATAAATCGCCCTCGCAGTTGGAGGGCCGGGAAAGGCATGATGCGGCCTGTGCAGTAAAGCCTTCAGAAGCCAAAAATGCAGACGCAGTTGAAGGCTAGGAACCGACTCACAGGCAGGGTTTAGAAGCAGGGGTGGGGCATGTTAACGGGGGTCGTGTGGGTCAGCATGGCGCGGTCTGCCAGACCGCGGCTGAAAGCGATGTTCTGCGGGCGAACAAAGCAAATTGTGCTTGTCCTTGCAGGCGTTTCGCACGGCTCCTATTTTTTCGCTACACTTTCGGCAGGGAAGAGGTTATGCCCGCAATGACGAACTTGCAGCAGATCCTGCAGATGGGTCAGCAGATGCAGTCCCGTCTGAGCCAGCTCCAGACAGAGCTGACGAGTCGCACCGTCGTATGTTCGAGCGGTGGGGGGATGGTTACGGTGACTGCCGATGGCCAGGGCAGGATCCGGGAAGTGAAGATCGACAAGACAGTGGTCGATCCGGATGACATCGAGATGCTCGAGGATTTGGTGCTCGCTGCAGTGACGGAGGCGCAACAGCGTGCGCAGACTGTTTATGAGGAGGAGATGAAGAAGGTCACGAACGGTATGCCAATGCCGTTCAACTTTCCCGGTCTTCCTTGATCCAGGGGAAAACATCCTCGCGCAGTCGCGTGAAATTCGATTCTGGCTATTCAGTCTCGCCGCGTCGCCGCGCCGCCGTGTCACCGCGTCGTATTTGGGTGAGGACCCTGAGGGCATATGCCCGTAATCGATGACCTCACGGGCGAGTTTTCCAGGTTGCCCGGCATCGGACGCAAGACGGCGCTTCGCCTGACGTATTTCCTGCTCAAGCGGCCGCCGGAGGAAATCCGGCGGCTTGCTCGCGCACTGGAGTCGGTTGCAGAGCGGGTGAAGCCGTGCACGCGCTGCGGGAATTTGACGGAAGAGAATCCGTGTGGTATTTGCTCGAATCCGCGCCGCGATGCCTCCACGATTTGCGTTGTTGAAGAAGCAGGCGACATCGGTGCGATCGAGCGCACAGGTCAGTTTCGCGGTTTGTATCACGTGCTTGGCGGACGGCTTTCGCCACTCGAGGGAATCGGTCCGGACGAGCTGAACATTACGCTGCTGTTGCATCGTGCAGCGGGCTCGAATGGTGCGTCGGAAGATGCAAATGGCGGTGCGCCCGTCCCGGTGCGTGAAGTCATCGTGGCGACGAATCCCAGTGTCGAAGGGGAAGCGACGGCGTTGTACCTTGATAAGCTGATTCGTCCGTTGGGTGTGCGCGTGACAAGGCTCGCGCGCGGCCTGCCGGTGGGTGGCGATCTCGAGTATGCAGATGGTGTCACAATTGCAGAGGCCCTGGCGGGACGGCGGGATATCGAATGAAGCATTTCGTTGTAAGAACACATCAGTCGAGCAGGCGACGCCGGATCATGAAGATCACCGGCTTCGTCGTCTTTGGCATCGCTACAGCTACCGTTCTTGGTGCACTGGTGCTGCGCGGACAGATCGCGCGACATCGGCGCGACCTCTTCAGCTCTCACCCGCTTCGCCGCATGGCCGCGCTCAGCTTCCTCGCGCGTCGCAAGGAAGCGACCATCGATGCGGTACAGCTGCTTCGCGATTTCGTTGCGATCGAAACCCGGCCGTTGCTTCGCCGGCGTGCGCGGCGCATCCTCGCCCGCATGGAGCGCCGCCTGCAGGAGCAGGCTACCGCGCCGATCCGGTCCCCAGGCGAGGTCGCTGGATGAAGCCGGCTGCAACGCTGCAGTCTGTC
>JBBQYT010000355.1:0-3737 GCA_038208385.1 Longimicrobiales bacterium
GCCAATGAAACAAAGATTTTGCCGCCCATCCGGCAAAAATCGCCGCGTCGCCGCGTCGCCCCCTCACCGCGTCGTCCCATCACCTTGTCACACCCCTCACTCCCAAACTACGTTTGAGTAAATCATGGCAGCCCCTTCCCTGAATCGAACCCGTCGGCCCGATCTCCTGTCGCCCCACGAGCTCTCATTGCTCGGTGGGCTCGAGTTCATCGCGCGCGAAGTAGTCGAAGGATTTCTCGCGGGTCTGCACCGCTCGCCGCATCGCGGGTTCTCGGTCGAGTTCGCCGAGCATCGCATGTATCAGCCGGGCGATCCGCTCCGCTACATCGACTGGCGCATGTTCGGCCGTTCCGATCGCTACTACATCAAGCAGTTCGAGGAAGAGACCAACCTGCGGGCGTATCTGCTCATCGATACGAGCGCATCGATGGCGTGGACATCCAACGCGGGCACGCTACCGCCAAAGCTCTGGTACGCCAAACAGCTCGCTGCAAGCCTCGCCCTCATGCTGCTGCGTCAGGGTGATTCCGTCGGCGTCATGGCCTTCGATGAAGTTTTGCGCACGCACGTCCAGCCGAAGGGCGGCCGTCGTCACTGGCAGGAAGTGCTGAACGCGATTTCACCACTCGAAGCCAGCGGAAAGACAGAGGCCGGCAACATCATGCGCGATGTTGCGGGGCGACTGCGCCGGCGCGGCCTCGTCATCCTTTTGTCCGACTTGCTTGTCGATCCGGAATCTACGAGAGTCGCGGTGAAGTTTCTAAGGCACCGCGGGCACGAAGTGCTCGTGTTCCATCTCCTGGATCCGGGTGAGCGCGAACTGCCGGGCGTGCGCGATGCACGGTTTGTCGATCCCGAAACTGGCGAAGAATTGCCGGTGAGTGTTGCGGACATGCGCAAAGAGTATCGCGAAGCAGTCGAGCACGCGCTCAAGGAATGGCGTGAGACGTTCGTACCGCAGGGCGTCGATTACACAGTCCTCGAGACGGACCAGCCACTCGTACATGCATTGCGCGCGTACCTGCACAAGCGAGAGCGTCTGGGCTGATGGGCTTTCTCGCACCTCTTGCATGGCTCCTGGGACTTGCCGTCACGGTCCCTCTCATCCTGCATCTGTTCCAGAGACAGCAGGGCCCGCGCATGGTATTCCCTGCCCTGCGCTATTTGCGACGCGCAGAAAAGGAAAACGCGCGCCGCATCCGCCTGCGCCAGTTCCTGCTGCTCGCGCTCCGGCTTCTCGCAATCCTGCTGCTCGCATTCGCCGCTGCACGTCCGTTCATCCGGAGCGGCGGCGCAGGCCATGTCCCAACTGCCGTCGCCATCGTTCTCGACAACTCGCTCAGCAGCGGCGCCGTCATCAAGGACCGGCGCGTGCTCGACATGTTGAAGGACCGCGCCCTTGAGACGCTCGCGCGCGCAACGCCGGACGATCGCTTCTGGTTGATCCGCGCAGGAACTACCGAGCCGGCTCTGTCTGGTGATGCGACCGCTATCGCCGAGCGCGTTCGCGAGACCGATGTCGCAGCAGGAGCAGGCGATATCACAGCGGCCATCGCACACGCGCGCGCCGTGCTCGCAGCGGGCGCGGACAAACGCGCTCCCGAAATCCAGTTGTTGAGCGATTTGCAGGCGAACGGTTTTCACGCGCCGCTCGACGCCGGCCGCAACGCTCCCCCGCTCGTCGTCTGGGATCAGGATACGCCGCCGCCGGCGAATGCTGCTGTCGGATCCGTGCTGGTGGGTGGTGGCCTTCCGCCGCGTGCAGGCGAACGCTCGACTGTTGCAGCGTCGCTCGTCGGCTCGAATACCGGTGACACCGTCGGCGTCCGCCTCTCGATCGACACGCGCGTTGCGGCCGCGACGCGCGCACCGATTGGCTCCGCCGCAATTCTGACTTTCCCCGCACGCGCTGCCGGACTCGTGAGCGGCTGGGTCGACATCGATGCGGATGCATTGCACGCCGATGATAGACGATACTTCGTCGCCGATGTGCAGCCCCCCCCGAGCGTAGCCCTCGCCCAGCCGATTCCGTTTGTCGGCGATGCACTCGGAGTGCTCGTCGATGCAGGCCGCGTGCGCCGTGCTGCGCCCGGCGACGCCCAGGTCGTCATCGCCCCCGGCGGCGTTGGGTCCGATGCGTTGAACAACGGCCGGACCGTCGTCATCCTGGCACCCGAATCACAGCTGGAGCTGCCGGCGATCAATCGCCGTTTGGCGGAAGCAGGAGTCCCGTGGCGGTTCAATGCACCGGCACCGGGCGGCGAAGCGCGCTTCGCCCCAGGCGAAGTCAATGATGAGCTGAATCAGGCGCTGCTGAAAACGCAGCTCCGGCAGTTCTACATTTTGCAGAAGCAGGGTAACTCCACGAGCGATACCGTGCTCGTCAAATTGCAGGATGGCTCTCCGTGGATCGTGCGCGGCGATCTGCCATCGAAGGCGCGCTACCTCGTCGTTGCGTCACCGCTCAGCACAGCTGCCAGCACGCTGCCGACTTCGTCGGCGATGGTACCGCTGCTCGACCGCCTGGTCGGTGCATGGGCCGAGACCGGCGCAACATCGCACGCTGACGTAGTGCCGGGCCAGGTCGTCCAGCTTCCGCCGGGCGCAGATGAAGTCGAAGCGCCGCTCGGCAAGCGCGATCGCGTACGCGCCGGCGAGCCGTATCGCGCTGGATCCCAGGCAGGCATTTATAAGGTCTACGCACAGACGAAGCTCGTTTCGGCGTTCGCGGTGAATGCACCGCTACAGGAGTCCGCATTGCAGCGCATATCGAATCGTCGCCTGAAGGATGTGCTGCCGAGCTGGGATATCGAGACGTCGAACGATCCTGCGGAATGGACCCGCGACATCTTTCGCCATCGTCTTGGCCGCGAGATCTGGCAGCTTCTTGTCGCACTCGCGCTGATCCTGCTGTTGGTCGAAGCGATGGCCGCGTCCGCGGGTAAGCAGCGCCGGGCGCTCGATCCCGATTCCGAAGAGCTCGACGAAGAGCTCAATCCGCTCGCCAACGCCAGCGCTCCGGTACGCACTGTGCAACGGTAGCGGGATACTCTATGTAGCTGTGCAGTTGCAGTTGCAGTCGCTAATCTCTAATCGCTAATCGCTGATCGCTGCTGTGTCGCATCCGTTTCTCATTGCTGCAATGCTTCGCCAACCGCAAACGGCCGCTCTCCTCGAGCAGCTGCCTGCGCCCGGGGGAGTACTACGTCTTGGTGGTCTGCCCGGCTCCGCTCCTTCACTCGTCGTTGCAGCACTCGCATACTCGCTTCCGAATCGCGTCTGGGTCGTTGTAGGCAAGAGTCCGCCCGAGGCTGAGTCCGCTGATGCCGATCTGCAATCACTGCTCGGCAACGGCCACAGTGCGTTGTATCCGCAGCGCGAAACTCTCGCGTACGAAGCTACCGAAACCCATATCGAAGTGAGCGGCCTGCGTGTCGAAGCGCTTGAAGCGCTGTTGTCCGGACGCGTGCGCATCCTCGTCACGACGCTGCGCGCATTGCAGGAGCGCGCAGAAATTCCCGCCGGCCTCGCCGATCTTCGACTGACACTGACACGCGGTCAAACCGTTCGTCCCACAGAGCTCGGTGAACGACTCGAGCAAATGGGCTTTGCGCGTTCGCCGCTCGTCGAGGAAGTCGGACAGTTCGCACAGCGCGGCGGCATTCTCGATGTGTTTGGCTTCGGCGCGCCCGATGCAATCCGCCTGGAATTCTGGGGCGATGAGATCGTCTCCATCC
>JBBQYT010000356.1:0-3720 GCA_038208385.1 Longimicrobiales bacterium
GTGGACCCGGGCTTCACACATGCGCACGTGCTCACGCTGCACGTGCAGCCATCGCAGGGGGGAACCGATAATGCGAAGCTGAGCGAGTTCTGGCACGAAGCGCTGAGCCGCGTCTCGGCGTTGCCGGGCGTCGAAGCGGCAGGCACAGTGCTGCACCTGCCAATGAGCCAGCGCATCTGGATGGCGAACATCGAAGTCGAAGGACGTCCTGCTCCTGCCGGGGTGAAACCACTGCGCGCAGGTTGGGAAAGCGTGAACGGCAACTACTTTGGAGCGATGCAGATCCCGCTGCTCCGGGGACGTTCGTTCACCCGGTTCGACAACGCCAGCGCGCCACGCGTGCTGATCGTGAACCAGGCATTCGCGAAGCGCGTGTTCCCGGGCGAGGATGTTGTTGGTCGGAGGGTGCGCGCGGGGAATGCAACAAACCAGGAAATAGCGACAATCGTCGGCATCATAGGCGATGTGCGACACTCCGGACTCGACATGCCTGCGGATCCTGAAGTGTATGCGCCGTTCGACCAGAGAGTCGTTGTCGCAACATCGCTGGTGTTGCGCGCGAAGGGCGATCCCAAAGCGCTTGCTTCGGCCGTAACGCGCGAGATCTGGAGCATTTCGCGCGATGTGCCGATCTCCGGCATCCGTACAATGGATGAGATGTTGTCCGAGTCGGTCGCGCGTCCGCGCGTAATCCTGTCATTGCTGGGCGCATTCGCCGCCGCCGGCCTGCTCCTCGGCGCTATCGGCATCTACGGCGTAGTCGCCTACACTGTGCGTCAGCGTCGCCGCGAAATCGGCATTCGTGTTGCTCTGGGCGCGCGTCGCAGCGGAGTGATCCGACTGGTGATTGCCCAGGGCATGCGGCACGTCCTGGTTGGTTTGTTCATTGGAATTGCCGGCGCAGTAATGCTCGCTCGCGCAATGTGGAGTTTATTATTCAGAGTTACGCCGGCCGATACGCTCACATTTGTGCTTGTCCCTTTGGCGCTGGTGGCTACTGCTTTGGTTGCGACCTGGTTGCCGGCGCGAGCAGCGGCATCAATTGAGCCTACCGAAGCGCTCAAAGGTTAGTCTGATGCCCGGTGCTTTTCACTTTTGTGTCTTGTGAGAAAAAATGATGAAGTTAAAAAGCTAGTACTTCCACGATGTCAAATCACCACCATTTGGCGCAGTCCGGGTGATTCGATCCGCCATCTGAGGAAGAACCCGAGCGTACATTGACTGTCCGGGAAACTCAGGCGCGCCGGCGTAGCAGTGCGGTTGGCGGTAGCCGATGTCGAATGTCGCGTCTGATTTCGGGTTCGTAGAGCCGGCGAGGAATTTTTGGAGCAGGAACGCGGCTTCCTCGAGGTAGTACGTGTCGTGCTCTCCGACGTAGAAGTGCAGCTTGCCCTGGAGCTTGGGTCCGAGTGTCGCCCAGTCGCGCTGCAGGATGTGATTCAGGTCGTAATTGTCGCGCCAGAAGTCGACCACGCTCTTGTCGATGACACCCGTCCATTTGTCGTAAAGCAGACGCGGGTAGCCATCGCTCCCGACGGGGCCGAATACTGACATGAAGATGTCCATCTGATCGCCCGAACGGCCGCGCGTGCCGAGAACTGCTTCGAGGTGGCTCGCGTCTTTTTGCGACATCATCACCTGCTCTTCGACCTGACGCTGCCACGGCCGGATCGGTTCGTGCTTCCACTCGCTGTTCGGATAAAACGCGTTCACGTCCTCGTAGATGTTCACGAGCTGGAAAAAATGGAAGTCGACCGGGTCCGGACATGCCGTCCAGGTGCCGTTCAATGAGTCGGGATACATCACCTGCCATGCGATGGATTCCCACCCGCCGGTAGACCCGCCGAACGTCGTACGCGCCCACGGCTGGCCAATGCCGCGAAACTGCTTTTCGACGCGCGGCACGACTTCGTTCCACAGCGCATCGCCGTACGGACCGTTGTTCTGCGAATTGACCGCGTACGAATCGTCATAAAACGGCGTTGGATGCTGAAAGCCGACAATGATCATGCGCGGCAATTTTCCGCTGGTCCAATCCTGGTAGAACCTGTAAGCGCTCTCCTGTTGCGTGCGCGCCGCGCCGGTAGCCGATGGATCCGGTGGAGTATCGCGGAAGCCACGGAACGTCGGCGAGAAGTGGTCCTGGTAGTACGCGACGGGATAGTGCGCATTCGGATGCTCATCGAATCCGTCGGGCAATAACACGAAGGCACCGAGATACATGTCGTGACCCCACCACTTGCTCAGAATGTCGCTCTTGAATTTGATGTGGCGGATGTACTTCGAGTCGGTTGGCGGATCGATGGGCGGAATCTTCTTTGTGAGCGTGAGGCGAATGGTTCCACCACTCGGATCGACACGCACCTTTACGGGCTCGCTGTACAGATTCCCTGGCGAGCGATTCCATTTCTGTCCTTCCCACTGATCCATGTGCGCCTTGATTGTATGCCCGTCGGCGCGATGGAACGTGGTGTAGACATTGAGGACAGCCTGCACCCAGTAGTCGCCGGCAGGAATCTGCGAGATGCTCTCGACCGGCCAGCCGCGCGCCTTCGCATCAACGATCGCGGACTGTCCGGGCTTCAGTCCTTCGACATCGATGCCGAACAACGGCTGCGATGTGAGGCCTCGTCCCACCTGAAAGCGCGGCTCGGTCTCATTGGTCCGCGAGATCATCACCAGCAGCCGCCCGTCGAGTGTCCCCGCATTCAGCGAATTCGACACCATGACGTCGAAGCGAAACGGCGCGCGCGCCTTTGCCGCCTGTGCGGCCAACGGCGCTCCGCCGGCGGCTAGACACAGGAACGACCACAACGAAATCGTTTTGCGAAGCATACGGGTTTCTCCGGTGATTCTGTGTGGTTCAGACATGTTTCACACAGAGGGCACAGCGAGCAAAGAGAGTAACACAGGGAAGAATATTTCATGGAACTTCTTTTCTGTGTGGCTCTCAGTTCACCCCTGTGGGCCCTGTGTGAAACCATCCTTCGATGGCGACATCCAGACAACGAACCTATAGGTCGGCCGACCGATGGCAAAGAGTCGTCTTTTCTTGTAAGTTGTTGCATGCGACGCAGCTTTATGTCCGCCCTGAGCGGGCCGCTTCGACTTTTCAAGCTTCTTTGCCTCGCCGCAGTCCTGCCGGCGTGCTCGCGGGCGGGTGCGGCCGGCCGCGGCGCGCGCATGCCTGCGCCGCGCGATACGTACGAGAAGTCGCTCCGGAAGTCGGGGCTCGATGAGAGCGCCCTCGGACGCGACTGGGATGCGGCCGGACAACGCGCACTCTCGCAAGCCACGTCGATTCACCTGCCGTTTCGCGAGTCGATCTACCTGCCTGCGGAACAACCCGGTGCCATCGCGTACCGCATTGAGCTGCAGCAGGGACAGCGCCTCACGATTCGCACGACCACTCAGGCAGTACAGCCCGGCGACGCCTTCATCGATGTGCTGGAGGCCAGGGACGATGATGTCAGCAAGGCACGTCGCGTAGCAGAAACACGCGCCCAGGAGCCTGTCCTCCAGTTCGATGTGCGCAAAGCCGGCGTCTATTTCCTGCGCATTCAGCCCGAGCTGCTGCGCGGTGGTCGCTATACGATCACGCTCGAGCTGCGCTCCGCAGTGCTGTTCCCCGTCCTGGGCAAAGACAGGCGCGCGATCATCAGCGTGTACGGCGACAATCGCGATGAGGGTGCGCGCTCCCATGAAGGCGTGGACATCGCC
>JBBQYT010000357.1:0-3719 GCA_038208385.1 Longimicrobiales bacterium
GGCATGGTCGAGCCCAACATGGCAACAATGCTCGTCTATATTTTCACCGACGCAAAGATCCCAGCCGCTCGTCTCGATAAAATGTTGCGCGATGCGGCACACGTGTCGTTCAACATGATGTCGATCGATACGGATACCAGCACGTCAGACACTTGTGTCATCCTCGCAAACGGCCTCGCCGGCGATGTCGATGACGCCGCTTTCTATGCCGCGTTCGAACGTGTGTGCATCCGCATGGCACAGATCATTGCACGCGACGGCGAGGGTGCAACGAAGCTGCTGCGGATCCATGTGACAGGGGCGTTGAACGAGCGCGAGGCACGCAAAATTGCCAAGTCGCTGGTCAACTCACCGCTCATTAAGACGATGGCGTACGGGGCGGATCCCAACGTTGGTCGTATTCTGATGGCAGTAGGCAAGTGCTTCGATTGTACCGTCGATCGAGATCGCTTCCGCGCATCGACCAACGGCATTCCGATTTTTGCAAACGGCTCGAAGCTGGATTACGACGAGCAGGAATTGCGCAAAGAACTTGCAGGTGATCCTGTCGACGTCGATGTCGATATGGGTCTGGGCAATGGCGAAGCAATCGCATTCGGCTGCGATCTGACTGCGGGCTACATCGAGGAGAACGCCGCGTACTTCTCTTCCTGATTACTTCTCCTTTTTGACGCGCTTCTCGTCGACGGTCTCTTCTTCCGGCTCGAGCATGCGCACATCGAGATGGAATTTGTGCAGGAAACGATGCAGTGCGGGCGCCAGGAACAGCGCCATGATGCTGAGGAATGCGACGCCGCTGAAAATCGCGTAGCACGTCGCAAAGATTTTCCCGCTCCTGGTATGGAGCGGGTCCACGGGTCCCATGCCGGAAAGAATCATCGACGCGTTAAGGAATGCGTCGATCCACGGCATGTCTTCACTCGTGTGGTACCCGAACGCGCCGATGCTCAGCCCGATGATCGTCAGTCCGCCCGCAAGAATGCCATTCCGCGCAACCGCAAGTAGGAAGTGCCTGCGCGGATAGAGCGGCCGATAACGACTGGTCAGTGTGATACCCCCAGCTTTTTCACTTCTTCCGTCAGTCGCGGCAAAATCTCCATCACATCGCCAACGAGTCCGTAGTCCGCAACCTTGAAGATTGGCGCCTCGGGATCCTTGTTAATGGCGACGATCGTGCGCGCACTACGCATCCCGGCGAGGTGCTGCATTGCGCCGCTGATGGCAACAGCAAAGTACAATTGCGGCGAAACGGTCTTGCCTGTCTGACCGACCTGCTCACCATGCGGACGCCACCCTGCGTCGACGACTGCACGCGATGCGCCCAGTGCTGCGCCCGGTCCGAGCGCCGCGGCAAGCTCCTCGAGCAAATGCCAGTTCTCCGGACCTTTGAGTCCACGACCACCGCTCACTACTATCGATGCCTCGCCGACATCCATCTTCCCGCCGCCCGCAGCCTTCACCTCGAGCACCTTCACGCGCCAGTTGCCCGCAGGCACTGTGACGTTTTCGACAGCTCCGGCCTTCGCGCTCTCCTGCGGAGCAAATACGTTCGGCCGGATCGACACGAGACGCGTCGCAGCATCGATCGTGACCTTCGCAAACGCACGTCCACCATACATCGGACGTGTGATCACGAGATCGTTGCTCTGCACCTCGAGCACCGTCGCATCAGACACGAGCGGCAAGTCGAGTCGCGCTGCAACACGGGGAGCCAGATCCTTTCCTGCCGCCGTCGCGCCAAACAGCACCGCGAAATAGTCCTTGCCCCTGGCCGCTGCTTCTGCAGCTGCCGTATAGCCATCCGCATTGTATAGCTTGAACGCGTCGTTCTCCGCGACAAGCACCTTGTCGGCGCCATAGCGCGCAAGCTCAGGCGCCAACGCTGCACCGCCCGAAGCCGCAATCAACAACGCATGAACTTCACCACCCACAACATCAGCAATCCTGCGCGCAGCTGTCACCGCCTCGAACGAAACTCTCCGAAGCACACCGTCACGCTGCTCCACCACCGCCAAGATATTCGGCATAAATCCCTTTCAATTTCTCAGAAACCGCCGCAAAGCGGCACTAATCTCTAATCCCTGATCTCTAATCCCCGCTACAATGCCTTCGCCTCTTCACGCAGCAGTCTCACCAGCTCCGGCACCGCATCCGCACCCTTGCCGACAATTTTCCCGGCAGGGCGATCCGGCGGATAACTGAGTGACTGCACGCGCACGCGCGACGGGCCCAGCTTCGCTTCTCTTTCCTCGAGCGGCTTTTTCTTCGCTGCCATGATTCCCTTGAGCGATGGATAGCGCGGCTCGTTCTTGCCCTTCGTCACTGTCACGACTGCAGGCAACGCACACTCGACGATTTCTACGCCGCCTTCGATTTCGCGATGACAAACCACCTTGCCATCCTGCACTTCGAACTCTGCGACGACGGTCACGCACGGCAGCCCGAGCATTTCCGCGAGCATCGGTCCGACCTGCTGCTGATCGTCATCGACCGCTTTCATTCCAAGCAGCACGAGATCAGGTGATGCTCCCCGAATTTCTTCGGCGAGCGCGCGCGCTGTTGCAAGTCCATCGATTGTCGGCTGACCTTTCAGCAGGACTGCGCGATCCGCGCCCATTGCAAGCGCAGAACGAAGCTGCTCTGCCGATGAAGCCTCTCCTACCGTCACCACCGCAACCTCACCTTCGCCGCCCTTTGCTTCTTTCATGCGAAGCGCAGCTTCGAGTGCGAACTCCTCATACGGACTGATGACGTACTTTATTCCAGCGGCATCAACGCTTGTGTTGTCGCCACCGATCTTGATGCGCGCCTCGGTATCAGGGACGCGCTTGATGCAAACGATTGTCTTCACGTGAATCACGCTCCGGTTGAGTTGCCGGGCGGAATCTAGGGGAGATGGCGGGGTGTGTCTAGAAAGCGCGTAAGGCGAGTCGCCAGAAGACCTTATACCCGAGTGTTTCGATGCGCCCCGGCGAGCACCAGCGTGATGACAGAAGCGCACGCGACCAGCTGCCTGCACGCGTGCGCTACAATTGCACGTCGCACGCTCACACGACGAATCATCAGCTATTGATGGGTTGTGGACTTCTCGACCTTGCTCGCCAACACCACCTGGAGTGGCGCTGTCAGAAAAACAATGGCTCCAATCGGACGGCTGGGTATCACCGACGCGAGGCCAAATCCCGCGAGACCCACAACCGTAGTTCCTAGCGATGACAGCAGCAGATTGCCTTTGCCCTTGTTGCCAATGTGCGCGCCCAGTGGAATCAGCACTCCGGCACCAATCGTAGCGCCACTGCCGGCGTTGTGCGATCGGCATGACTTCGTGCACGAGCTGCTGGACTGGCCGCCACCAATCGCGGCTCCGCCCAGCGCACCAAGCACACCCATGAACAGGCCCGATGAGCTGACCGCATCGAGTCCTTCTTCAGTGGACTGCTTGACCGTGTCCCGCGCCAGCGGCGCAGCAGCAGGCTCCAGCCGGCTGAAAACCGGCTTCACGAATGCCTGCGCACGGACCTGCGAAGGGATGACACAAACCCCGACGACAAAAAGGATGGCGGAAAAGCTGCGGCGCCCGTTCATTCATCGCTCCTGATTCTGACCTGAAGGACCGCCAAAATTTGACCGCAATTGTTGCAGAGTCAAGCAATTGCAGCATTAGCCACAAAAGACCAGGGAGCCCAACACGTTCATCACTGATTCCCTGCCTTGGGACG
>JBBQYT010000358.1:0-3710 GCA_038208385.1 Longimicrobiales bacterium
CGTGTGTGCTGACTGTGAGCACGCGTGCGCAGAGGACCAGGATGACGCGCACGAAGGTTCGCGCTGCTGCGTTCATTGCGATAGCGCGCGCTCAGGCGCGCGGATGTCGAGGCATTGAGCTGCGTGTCAGCGGGCCCGCGATCTGGTGCGCGCGCGCTGCAACGGCGGTGGCAACAAGCTCGAGCGACAGGACTGCATTCGCATACTGCTCGGCGAAGCGCGGCATGCCAAAGATTACGCAGCTGTCTTCATCCTGAGCAATCGAGTATCCGCCGACTTCCTGGATCGCGCGTGCGCCTTCTGCACCGTCCCTGCCCATCCCAGTGAGGACGACGCCAACGCTGCGCGGACCGTAGTGCGCGGCCATCGATGCAAACAGCAGATCGGCTGCAGGGCGGACTCCCCAGAGGGGCTGTCCATCGTCGAGCACGAAGATGTTGCCTTCGTCGCTGCGCTTTACAAGGAGATGTTTTCCGCCGGGGGCGATGTAGACGTTTCCGGAGCGCACGACTTCACCGTCGACGGCTTCGCGCACGGTCAGTGCACTCAGACCGTCGAGTCTGCGTGCGAGTGTGTCGGTGAATGTCGCCGGCATGTGCTGCACGACGATGACAGCGGCGGGCAAATCGGACGGCAGGCGCGGAATCACTTCTTCAAGCGCGCGCGGTCCGCCCGTCGAAGAAGCAAAGCCTACGGCGACGGTGGCCACTTCGCCTGGAGTCGGACGACGCGTTGCCGCGCGTACGGGTGCACCACCCGGCATCCGCAGCTTCAGGTTCTTCACGCGTGCTTCGCTCGCACCGCGTAACGCGTCGAGCAGTCGGTCGCGCATCTTCTCGATCGCGCGTGGACTATCGCCCTCGGGCTTCAACACGAAATCGACGGCGCCGTAGTCGAGCGCCTTCATCGTGGGCTCGGCTCCCTGGCGCGCGAATGCAGAGAGAATCACGACGGGACGTGCAACTTCGCTCATGATGTAGGCGAGACATTCCAGTCCGCCGAGTTCGGGCATCTGGAGGTCGAGCGTGACAAGGTCGGGATTCAGCTCGTGGACGAGACGGATCGCCTCGAAGCCTGTGCGCGCTTCGCCGGCAATGCGGAATTCACCGGAGGCGCGGATGAGATCGATGACGACTGCACGTACGAGATCGCTGTCGTCCACAACGAGAACACTCGGACGACGTGCCGGCGCGCGCTCGTTCCGCTCAGAGGAGGACATCACCGCGGAGCACGGTCGAGACGCGCAGAACACCGGTGCTCACATCGAAGAACACCGACCGTCCATACGTCCCTCCCACTTCCTCGCCATCGATAGGAACGCGTTGCTGCTCGAGAACAGCGCGGCAACTCTCGATGTTGCGGAGGCCGAGCCCTTTCACGTCGTGTGTCATGATGGCCTCGAACATCGACGCACCGCCGACAAGCCGCGCGCGGATGCGCACGGGATCCGCGCCGGCGGCGGACATCATCTCGAGGAGCGATGCGATTGCGTATACGGCGAAGCGGGCGGGCGGGACTTCGGCGCGGCCGCGTGTGACATCGGGCAGCATGACGTGGGCGAGGCCGCCGATCTTGAGTGGCTGGTCATAGAGGGCAACGCCGACACACGAGCCGAGGCCGATCGTGACGAGCGAGCCCGTACCCTGCACGACGTAAAGCTCACCGACGCGCACGAGAGTGCGATTGTCTGCCGGCGCGTTCATCACGCCTTCTGGAAAATCCGCTCGCGCCCCGCGAGCACACGGAAGCCGCGGGCTGCCGGACCGAACAGTGTTTCAACTTTGCCGAGGACCAGAATGCCGCCGGGCACGAGCGCATCACGGAACCGCTCGAACATCCGCTCCTGCACGCTGCGCTCGAAATAGATCAGTACGTTGCGGCACATGATGAGGTGCTGGCGTTCTGGATAGGCGCTCGTCACGAGGTCACCGACATCGAACGTCACCATGCGTGCGATCTCGGGCGCGAGACGGTGCATCTTGCCGGTGGTGAACCAGCGGCGGCGGATTTCCTCGGGTGTGTCGAGCAGCGAATAGTTGCCGTACCCTGCTGCGCGCGCGCGCTCGAGAATCGCCTGATCGATGTCCGTGCCGAGAATGCGAAAGCGCGAGAGCGCATCCGTCCGTTGTTCGTGCTCGGCACGGAGCACCAGCTCCATCGCGACGCTGTACGCCTCTTCACCGCTCGAGCAGCCCGCGCTCCATATCTGCACACTCGGGGTCTCCAGCGCGAAGAGCGCGGGCACGATGTGCGTACGAATCGCGTGCCACACTTCCGGGTTCCGGAAGAACTTGCTGACGTTGATCGTTAGATTGTCGACGAGGCGTTGAAACTCGAGCGCATCGCGCGCGACGACAGCCGTGTAATCTGCGTAGGTGTGTACACCGTGCGCGCGCATTCGTACGGCGATGCGGCGGCGCACGCACTTCTCCTTGTAGCTATCGCAATTGAAGCCCGAGCGCACGACGATGTAATTCTTCAACACCTCGAGCTGCGCGGCATCGGCAGGAGACAGCTCACCATTGACGAGCGGGAGTGTCGACGGCGCCCTATCCTGCATTGGCGACAATTTCCAGGTTGTTCTTCACAACCTGGTTGCCTGGATTGAGATCGAGCGCGCGCCTCCAATACCCGACCGCTTCTTCCTTCTGCATCCGCTTGTAGTGCAGGTTGCCGAGCTTCGAGTACACATCGTCACCGAGCCTGGGGTCGAGATCGATCGCACGCTTGTAGTGCTCGATGGCTTCTTCGTGCAGGCCGCGCCTGTACGCGAGATCGCCGAGGTTCTTGTGCGCCTGCACGAGGTTCGGCTGCTCTTCCGCGGCCTGTCGGTAGTGCTTCTCGGCGTTGTCGATCTCTCCGCGTCGCTCCGCAACCGCACCGAGCATGAGCAACAGCGGCGCAGCGTTCGGATGACGCTCGAGTCCTTCACGCGCAGTTGCCTCAGCATCGACGAGGTTGCGCGACAGCGCAGAGGCGAGTGACGAGTAGTAATAGTAGACGATGGACGGCTCGCCGTCCTCGCCGATGCGTTTGCGATAATCAGCAAAGTCTGCAAGCGCATTGATTGCCTCACCGGCCTCGAGCTGGATGCGACCACGCAGCAGTGGCGGCTCGGGCGCATCGGGCCTCAGCTTTTCGGCTTCCTGCAACACGAGCAGAGCATCGGGACCGCGCCCCAGCCGCAACAGCGCGAAGGCGAGGTTTACGAAGGCACCGAAGCGGGGGCCGGCGTCGTCAATGAGGGCTTTGAGCTGACGCACAGCCTGCCGGAAATTCGTTTCGCGCAAAGACACGAGAGCGAGGTGATAGCGCGCGACGACATCCGCCGGTTCGGCTTCGAGCACGCGGTAGAACTCGCGCGCTGCATCCTCGAGCATTCCCGTGCGATAAAACGCGACGCCGAGATTCCGGCGCTCGGCGACGTCGCTTTCGCGCACGCGCGTCGGCTCCGTGCCGGAGCGCTGTCCGACGCGGTGCGCGAAGCCCGCCTGAATCAAACCGAACAGTGCCTTGCCGACATCGAACTCGCCGATGCCCGTGTCATCGACCAGGTCCTGTACGCTGCGCGAGCCATCGAGGAGAGGCACGAGCTTCTGCTGCTCGTGTGTAAGCTCGACACCTGCCGTCTCGAGACGCTGGCGCTCGACCTCGAACAACCAGTCGAGCGACTGGATCTTCTTCTCGATCAGGCTCCACTCGTCGACGCG
>JBBQYT010000359.1:0-3701 GCA_038208385.1 Longimicrobiales bacterium
GGTGCGGAATCTGTTTGCGATTATTGCGCTGATCGAGCTGGCAGCCCTGGCGTTGAACACCCGTCCGGAACGCCAGAAATTGCAGAAGGGAATGCGTGTTGCGAGCGGTCTGATCGGGGTGATGGGAATCTTCTTTGTGTACGAGGCGGGTGAGCACGGCGGGAAAATCGTTTACGACCATGCGGGTGGTGTCGGCACTCATTCGGGCAATCCGCGGGACGTGCAAAACCTGTTGATGGCGGGCTTGTACAACAGTGCGCTGGCGCAGCGGAAGGCGGGCAACCTGGAGGAGGCCGCGCGCCTCTCGAACGAGCTGTTGCGTGTCCGGCCGACGGATCCCACGGTGAAGTTATTCGCGGCACAGTCACTGTTGCAGGACAAGAACGACGCGCGTGGCGCGCTGGACGCCCTGTCGCAGATGTCCCCTGCGGCTACGGGTCCTATGAGAACGCAGGTGCCGATGATGCGGGCGCGTGCGTACATGAAGTTGGGCCTCAAGGATTCGGCGAACGCTGAAATGGCGCCGTTCAAGGAGCAGATGCAGACGAATCCGCGGATGAAGGCGTTTGCGGACAGTCTGCGATAACTAAAGCATTGACAAGGCTCGGGCTCCGGGCTTACTGTGGACATACAACTCGGTCGTGGTGATTTGCCGCCTATTGCAGCCACGTAAAACAATTGCTAAAACGCGAAACGCCCGGCGGCTTTCCTCCGGGCGATTTTTGTTTTACCCGACCGAACGCGGAAGATGTTTGTGCAAACCAGCACGCTGACAGCGAAGTCTGCAACGGCTGCGAATCGTCTCAGGACGGTTAGCTGTATGCGCTGTCGTGTCATGTGCACGTGCGCATGTATGTGCGCGTGTAACGCTGGAATGCGCGTTTGGCCGGGAGGCGCGGGAATCCTTTAGGATCTCCACCGCCGCACTGAAACCCCCGGCCGCTCCCTGTGAGCGGCTTTTTTATTCTCTTGAATTTCGGAAGAGGGTCCCATGAGCACGACGACGCTGGAGCGCGGCCATGACGCGGTTGATGACAAGGGCTATGCGCACCCCGAGGTGCTGGTCTCGACTGCCTGGCTCGCTGAAAATCTCAATGATCCGGGCCTGCGTATTCTGGAAAGCGATGAAGACATCCTCCTGTACGAGCTCGGTCACATTCCGAACGCGCAGAAGATCGACTGGTTGGCGGACCTCAACGACGACACGGTCCGTGACTACGTCAACCGCGAAACCTTCCAGGAAGTGATTCGTCGTTTCGGCATCGATGAAAACACGACTGTCATTTTGTATGGCGACAAGAACAACTGGTGGGCGACGTACGCGTACTGGGTGTTCCAGCTCTTTGGACTCACGAATGTGAAGATCGTCGATGGCGGCCGCACGAAGTGGGAGCAGGAGGGTCGCGAGTACACACTCGATGCGCCGACGTTCGCGCGCTCGAATTACACGGCGCCCGAGCGCAATGACAATTCGATTCGCGCGTTCAAGCCGCAGGTGCAGGAGCACGCGACGGCAAAGCACCCATTGATCGATGTTCGCTCGCCGGATGAATACAGCGGCAAAAAGACGCACATGCCCGAGTACCCGCAGGAAGGTGTGCTGCGTGGCGGTCACATCCCCGGTGCGCGCAGTGTGCCATGGGCGCGTGCTGCAAATCCCGATGGCTCGTTCAAGAACGCAGCAGATTTGCGCGCAATCTACGAGCAGGAGCAGGGACTTCGTCCCGAAGACGATGTCATCGCGTACTGCCGGATCGGTGAGCGTTCCAGCCACACATGGTTTGTTTTGACGAACCTGTTGGGTTACGAAAAGGTGCGTAACTATGATGGCAGCTGGACCGAGTGGGGCAACTCGGTTGGTTTACCGATCGAAAAATAGTGAAATTCATTGCTCTCACAGAGACCCAAAAACACAGAGGAAAATAGAACTCTGTGTCTCTTCTGTATCTCTGTGGTCTCTGTGAGAAAATGATGTCAATCCAGCAAAGGCATATGGCATGAGCCACAAAACTTTGAAAATCAGCCGCGGCCCATTGGGAGCGGAAATCTATCCGGCTTTCCTTCGACTCGAAGGCTGGCTCGCCGTCATCATCGGTGGTGGCGCCGTTGCGGAAGAAAAAGCGCATGGTCTCCTGAAGGCTGGATGTAGAGTGCGCGTCGTCGCCCGCGAGGTCACTGCCGGCCTGCAGCAGTTGGCCGACGCACGCAACATCAGGCATTACCGTCGCGACTACAATGCCGGCGATTTGCGCGGCGCCAACATCGTCTTTGCGACGACTCTCAAGACCGATCTCAATGCAGCTGTCTCGCGCGAAGCCAGACAGCGCCGAGTGCTGCTCAATGCAGTCGATGAAATGCAGTATTGCGATTTTATTGCGCCATCGATCCATCGCCAGGGCGGTGTGGTCATTGGGATCTCCACTTCCGGTAAGTCACCCGCGCTCGCGGTGCATCTCCGTCACTTGATTGCAAAGGTCGTCGGCCCCGAGTACGGCCGTTTGGCCGCATTGCTCGGCACCCTGCGCGCGCACGTCAAGGATATGATTCCCGGAGTCACCGATCGCATGGCGTACTGGAAAAAGCTTGCAGTCGAGGAAAACCTGGATGCGATCCGGCGCGGCGACGCCGGCCTGGTGCAGCGTCGCGCACTCACTCTCCTGCGCAGACGCAGCGTGCTCACGAACACTGCAGTCGATGCTGCCCCCGGCATCGTCTACATCGTGGGTGCCGGGCCCGGCGCGCCGGATCTCATTACCCGGCGCGGCCTCGAGCGCCTGCGCAGCGCGGACGTCGTCATTTACGATCGTCTCGTGCACCCGGACCTGCTGGATGAGGCACCGAAGAGCGCAACGCGCGTGTTTGCCGGTAAGACAGCGCGCGGACTCTCGACATCGCAGGAATGGATCAACGAACGTCTTGTAAGCGAAGTCCAGGCCGGCCGCGTGGTTGTTCGCCTGAAGGGTGGCGATCCGTTCGTGTTCGGGCGCGGCGGTGAAGAATGCGAGGCATTGCAGGCAGCAGGCGTGCGCTACGAAGTCATTCCGGGCGTCACTTCCGCCGTTGCCGCTCCGTCGGCAGCGGGAATTCCGCTTACACACCGCGAGCATTCGTCTGCATTCGCGGTTGTCGCTGGACATGGCGCAGGCTCGGCCGATGTCACGCACGACTGGAGTGCGCTCGCTGAAATGCCGACCGTAGTGGTCATGATGGGGCTGGAGACTGCGGACGAAGTAACCACAGAGCTCATGCGCCACGGCCGCTCGGCGGAAACTCCCGCAGCCGTGATCGCGAGCGCGACATTGCCGAGCCAGAAAGTCGTCGTCGCAACGCTCGGCACGATTGCAGCACGCATCATCGATGCAAGGCTGGAGTCTCCGGCCACGCTCGTCGTGGGCGATGTCGTGCGTTACGCCAATGTTGCCGAACAGGAATGTGAGCCTTTGACTGCGCAGTGCGCTGATTGATCCAGTTTACAGATAAGGAGTCCGAAGTCATGTCCAGTCCTGTGCTGTCCGGTGCACCAGGGAAAGTGACGCTGTCGACGCTGTCGGCGTTGCGCGAGCGCACTGAGCTCGCCGTATTTCTTACTGCATACGATTACCCGACGTCGGTGTTTGCCGATCGCGCGGGTGTCGACATGCTCCTCGTCGGTGATTCAGCGGCGATGACGGTGCTCGGCCATGCAAGTACGGTATCGATCA
>JBBQYT010000360.1:0-3700 GCA_038208385.1 Longimicrobiales bacterium
CGAAGCAGGCCGCAACTTCGATGCAGTGATGGGTGCTGTCGATAAGTACAACAAGATCCTGCTGCTTGTCGCAATCGTCGTCATTGCTGGCTTCGTCGTCTGGTGGTTCCGCACGCGCAAGGAGAAAAAATAGCGTGGATCACGTCCAGTCGTTTCGCGATCACCTGCAATTCGAGCGCGGCCTGTCAGCGCGAACGCTCGAGGCCTATGACCGCGATGTGCGACGGTTGATCGACTTCCTGAAGGCGCGTGGCATCGACCGTCCGGGTGAGGCGGCGGCGCAGGATCTCCACGATTTCGTGTACCACCTGAAGGACCTGGGTCTGCAGCCGACATCGATCCGTAGGAATATCTCCGCAATTCGCACGTATTACGGATTTCTTTTAGCCGAAGGCATCGCGGTTGCGGACCCGAGCGATCGCGTGGAGCTGCCGAAGACGTGGCGCCGGCTGCCGGATGTGCTGAGCCAAAAGGACATCGAGAAACTGATCGAGGCGCCCGATGTAAGCGACCGTCTTTTCTGGCGCGACCGGGCTATGCTGGAGTTTGCGTATGCGTCGGGCGTGCGTGTGAGTGAGCTCACTGGATTGGCGCTACGCGATTTGTCGCTCGAGGATGGATTTGCGACGGTGTTCGGCAAGGGCTCGAAGGAGCGCATGGTGCCGATGGGACGGAGCGCAATCAGCGCGCTGGGCACGTATCTGCGCGAGGTGCGCCCGCGGCTGGCGCGCAGCAATGCGGCGGACGGAATGGTGTTTCTGAACGGGCGCGGTACACCGCTTTCGCGAATGGGCGTTTGGAAGATTCTGCAAAAGCACGTAAAGCGGGCGGGTATCAGGAAGCGGGTGACGCCGCATACACTGCGACACTCTTTTGCGACCCACCTTCTCGAGGGCGGGGCGGACCTAGCCGCCGTGCAGGAGATGCTCGGTCACGCGGACATATCGACAACGCAGATTTACACGCACATCGACCGCGAGTACCTGCGCGAATCTCACCGGAAGTATCATCCTCGTGCCTGACGGCGCTAATCGCTAATCGCTGCAGGCCGAGACCTTTCCGCAGGCGCGGCTTGGACCTACGTTTTGAGCACCCTGAGGCTGGAGAGCACCTTGGTCCTGATCATCGACAATTACGACTCGTTTACGTTCAACCTGGTCCAGCTCATTGGCGAGCTGGGCGGCGAGCCGGTTGTCCAGCGAAATGACGCGATCACACTGGATGAGATCGCTGAAATGAAGCCGGATCGCATCGTGATCTCGCCTGGACCGTGCACGCCTGGGGAGGCGGGCATCAGTGTCGCGTGCGTGCAGCGTTTTGGCGAGCACATCCCGATTCTGGGTGTCTGTCTCGGGCACCAGGCGATTGGCGAGGCGTATGGCGGCAAGGTTGTGCGCGCGCGGCGCATCATGCATGGCAAGGTGTCACCGATCGAGCACGATGGCACGGACATTTTCTCGGGCCTTCCGACGCCGATGAACGTCACGCGCTACCACTCGCTCGTGATCGAGCCCGCGTCGCTGCCCGATGCATTGCGTGTGACTGCGCACACTGCAGAAGCGGGCTGGGAAGATGAGATCCAGGCCGTGCGCCATCGCGACTTTCCCGTGTGGGGCGTTCAGTTCCATCCGGAGTCCGTCGCGAGCGAGTCCGGTGCTGCGCTCGTCGCAAACTTTCTCTCGCTGTCATGATGCGCAGCTGCGCACGCAAAGCACTCCTCGCCTCACTTCTGTTTGTGGCCGCGTCGGCATCAGCGGCATCGTCCGTGCGCGCGCAACGCGTCGTCCGCTTCATAGGCCATGGCGAGCCTGAGCTCGACGATCGTCTCCATAAGTTCATCGACGGACCCTACCTGCTCATCTCGAACGACACGATCATCCGGCAGGGCCAGACCATTCAGGGAAACGTGCTGGTCGTGCACGGGACCACTGGCATCGAAGGCACGGTGCAGGGAACCGTCCTTGTCATCAACGCCAACGTGTTCGTGCGGCCGACCACGCACGTCACCGGCGATCTCGTCAATCTCGGTGGCGGTCTGTATCGCTCCGAGCTGTCGAAGACCGACGGCACAATCTCCAACCATCCCCTCGCACCGTACCGCATCGACATTCGCGGCGATACCGTCATCATCGAAGGAGTGGCACGCAATCCATCCTTGTTTGCGTTGATGCCTGCAATTCCATCGTATGACCGGGTGAATGGCCTGACGATTCGTGCGGGCGCTGCGCTGCGCGCACCGGCGATTGGCCGCATCGAGCCCGAGTTGCGCGGAAAGGCTTCGTTCCACACGGCGCGCCGCTCGTTTGACGGTGGCGCAGAGCTCGCGCTGATTCACAAGACGTCGATGCTGGCTATCGGCGCTGAGCGCGAAGTCATCACGAACGAAACGTGGATGATCGGCGATCTGATCAACTCAGTCGCATTTTTGCTTGGTGGCAACGACTACCGCAACTACTACGAGGCCGACCGCATCTATGCGGAGGGAGTGCACGAGTTCCCCGTGAACGGCATGCTGTGGGGATTCTCGCTGCGCGCACAGCGTGAAGACGCGAATGCGTTGGAAGCGCACAATCCGTTCACGGTCACGGGTCGTCACTTTCGCTCGAATTTTCCGAATGCACTCTGCATCACGTGCAAGTTTACGATTCCGGGAAAGACCTCGAGCGCGATTATCGGCGGACACGGCGGCTGGGCGGGCACAACTGCTGCACTGCAAATCGGCGCGGCTGCGGAATTCGCGGGCGACGTCGCCGGAGGCGAACATTCGTTCCATGCTTTCAGGACGAGCGGTGAGTATGCAATGAAGGCGATCGCAAACCACGCGCTCGACATCTATGTCTACGCGCAGGGACCGCTGCCCGGCACGGACGACTTGCCGGTGCAGAGATGGAGCACCGTCGGCGGTGCGTACTCGCTGTTCACGTTCGATGTCGGCGAGTTCGTCGGCGACCGCGTGTTCTTCGAACGTACACAATACCTGATTCCCGGCAGCAAACGCTTCAAGCTGCCCCTCATTGGTGCGCCGGATCTCACGCTGATGCACGTGGCCGGCATGGCGTGGTCACGCAACGCCGATCACAAGATCGAGCAGAACATCGCCATACAGCTGCAGGCGCTCATCCTGTACGCGTGGGCTGCGGTCAATCCCGCTGATACCGGCCAGCATAAGATCGGCGTGGGCTTCTCGCTGCCGGCTGCAAAAAGACCTTGGGAGCGCGTTGCAAAAGGACCAGCTCCCCGCGTAAGGAGTCGATTCTAGATGCGCAGCTTCGCACGCAAAACACTCCTCGCAATTCTCCTGGGCGCTGCCTCATACGTTTCGGCGCCGTCTTCCGTTCGAGCACAACACGTCGTTCAATTCACCGGACACGGCGAACGTGAGCTCGATGAGCGTATTCGTACGATGCTCGCGGGTCCGTATCTGGTGATCACGAACGACACGGTGATCGCGCAGGGACAGACACTCCAGGGCAACGTCCTCATCGTCCGCTCGACCACGGCCATCGAGGGTACGGTGCAGGGATCCGTGCTGAACATCGCCGCCAATCTGTTTGTGCGGCCGAGCGCGCGCATCACCGGCGATCTCGCGAACTTCGGCGGCGGTTTGTATCGCTCCGAGCTGTCAAAAACGGGCGGCACAATTGTCGACCGGCCACTCGCGCCGTACCAGGTCGACATCCGCGGCGACACGATCATCATC
>JBBQYT010000361.1:0-3698 GCA_038208385.1 Longimicrobiales bacterium
TGCACAACAGCGCGTCCGCACGCCGTCACCCGGCGTGCTTCCGCCACCGGCGCCGCCGGCAGTGCAGGGACAGGTCGATGCATCGAGACGTACTGCGATCGTAACCGCGGCGCAAAAGGTTGCGCCCGCTGTCGTGAGTGTGAACGTCGTACGACGCGAGACGGTACAGCCGCGCAGCATGTGGGAAGGCTTCTTTGTGACGCCAGGCACGCGCGAAGTCGAAGGCCTGGGATCCGGATTCGTGATCCGCGAAGACGGTTTGATTCTGACGAACGAGCACGTGGTGCGCGGTGCAACGCAGGTTGTCGTCACGATCGCCGATGGCAGACAGCTGGAGGCAGAAGTCATCGGTGTAGACGATGTGACGGACCTCGCGCTTCTGCGCGTGAAAGCAGACAGTGCGCTGGCAGTAGTCACGATGGGCAGCTCGTCGGATCTCCTGATCGGGGAGTGGGTTGTCGCCATCGGCAATCCATTTGGGTTTTTGCTGTCGAATCCGGAGCCTGCGGTAACAGCGGGGGTTGTCAGCGGACTCGGCCGCAACATCATCCAGAATGCAGGTGAGCGCGGTTTCTACCTCGACATGATTCAGACGGACGCATCAATCAATCCCGGAAACTCGGGTGGCCCGCTCGTCAATGCACTCGGGCACGTGATCGGGGTCAACTCATCGATCATATCGCAGAGCGGCGGCAGTGAAGGACTGGGCTTCGCGATTCCGATCAACCGCGCGCGCAAAGTCGCTGCGGACCTTCTCGCTTCGCATCGCGTACGGCGTGCATGGGTCGGACTTGATGTGGAGCCCGCTGACTCGAATCGCTGGGGACACAGCACACGCGTGCGCATCGCACACATTGCGACCGGATCACCCGCGGCTGCTGCGGGACTTCGTTCCGGCGCCATTGTCCTGAGCGCTGCCGGACGTCCGGTGCGCACGGCGCTCGATTGGGAAGGCCGCCTGCTCGACTCGCGCGTCGGTGAGCCGCTCGAGGTCGTCGTCTCCGAAGGAAACAGCCCGCGCACCGTGCAGCTCGTGCCGCGCGATCTGCCGTCAATGGCAGCCGAGCGCGTGCGCGCGCTCGATGGCTTCGAGCTGATTACATTGACCGCCGGCATTCGTGCCGAGCGCGGCCTGGATAGTGACCATGGCGCAGTCATCGTCGCACTCCCCGACGATGCGCGAGATTTGGGTATGCGCGAAGGCGATCTCATCATCGAGATCAACCGAAATCCGGTGCGCACCGCGGAAGACGCAGCCACTCAGCTGCGCCGCTCTTCCGGCCGAGGACCCGTGAGGGTCATCTTCGAGCGTGCGGGTCAATACGCCTCCATTTCGTTCTACGTGAGCTGAACGCAGTGAGCAGCAAGCCCGATACGCAGGAAAAGACTGACGACATGACCCGTAGCGCGGGTGCCGCAACCGATAGCGTGCGGCTGCCAGGCAGCACCTACCAGAATCCGCTCACCGACCGATATGCATCGGCAGAGATGAGCAGGATCTTCTCACCCGAATACAAATTCAGGACATGGCGGCGTTTGTGGATTGCGCTTGCGGAAGCGGAGGCCGAATTGGGCCTGCCGGTTTCGCCGGAGGCGATCGCACAGATGCACGCGAATATCGAGAACATCGACATGGACCGGGCGCGCGAGCTCGAGCGTCGCTTCCGGCATGATGTCATGGCGCACGTGCATTTGTTCGGCGAAGCGGCTCCCGCTGCGCGCGGTGTCATTCATCTCGGCGCAACGAGCGCATATGTCACCGACAATACGGAGCTGCTGCAGCATCGCGACGCATTGACGATCACGGCACGCCGACTCGTTTCATGCATCGCAGCGCTCGCAGGATTTGCACGCGCGCAGCGCGATGTCGCAACGCTCGGCTACACGCATTTCCAGCCTGCACAGCCCACGACCGTCGGCAAGCGCGCAACGCTCTGGATCCAGGACCTGCTCCTCGACCTCGAAGACATTGAGCATCGCCTTGCCACGTTGCGGTTTCGCGGCGTGCGCGGCACTACCGGCACCGAGGCCTCATTCCTGGAGCTTTTTGAAGGCGATGATGCGCGGGTCGAACAGCTGAACGTAATCATCGCCGAGAAAATGGGCTTTGATCGCCTGTTCGGTGTCACGGGTCAGACGTATCCGCGCAAAGTGGATTACGCATATCTGGCTACACTCGCCGGCGTTGCGACATCCGTCTCGAAGTTCGCCTACGACATGCGGCTCTTGCAGCATTTGCGCGAAGTCGAAGAGCCGTTCGAGGAAGAGCAGATCGGCTCGTCGGCAATGGCGTACAAGCGCAATCCGATGCGCACGGAGCGCATCGACTCGCTCGCGCGCCATGTCATCGTCCTGTCGCTCGACCCTGCATTCACTGCAGCATCACAATGGTTCGAGCGCACGCTCGATGATTCCGCCAATCGTCGCATTGCGATTCCGGAAGCGTACCTCGCCACCGATGCGTGTCTGCTGCTCGTGCACAACGTCGCTGCCGGACTCGTTGTCCGGCCGTCCGTCATCCGCAAGCACCTCGCCGAAGAGCTGCCGTTCATGGCGACGGAAACGATCCTGATGCGTGCAGTGACGCGCGGCGGCGACAGACAGCAGCTGCACGAGCGCATTCGCCGTCACTCCATCGCCGCGGCGGACCAGCTGAAGAATGGCGGCGAAGTGAACGATCTCGCAGAGCGCATCGCCGGCGACACTGCATTCGGCCTGACGACTTCCGAGATCAATGACGCGCTCGACCCGCGCCGCCACATCGGTCGCGCACCGGTGCAGGTTGACACCTTCCTGCGCGAGCATGTCGAACCCGTGTTGAAGCGATGGAACGTCGACGAGCCCGCACCGGAGCTTTCAGCATGAGTCCAGCCGCAACGGTGCGCACGACCGAGCTTCCCTTCCCGCTGCATGCGCGCGGCAAGGTGCGCGACGTGTACGATGTCGGTGACAACAGGCTTTTGCTGGTCGCCACGGATCGCATAAGCGCTTTTGATGTGGTCATGACCCAGGCCATTCCATCGAAAGGTGAAGTCCTTACGCAGGTTACCGCGTGGTGGCTCGAGAAGCTTGCGGATGTGGTTCCCAACCACCTTATTTCAGTCAATCCTTACGACATCGTCAAACAGTTGCCGGCGCTGGAGCCGACCTTCGACGTTTGGGCCTGGCGCTCGACACTGGTGCGGCGCACGACGCCGTTTCCCGTGGAGTGCGTTGTGCGTGGATACATCTCGGGATCGGCATGGAAAGAGTACCGCGATACAGGCACACTGGCGGGTGAGGAAATGCCGAAAGGCTTGCGGGAGAGCAGTCGTCTCGATGTACCGATCTTCTCGCCGGCCACCAAGGCGGAAGAGGGGCATGACGAGAACATCCCGTTCTCGCGTGTATCGAGCCTTATCGGCAATTCAATGGCCGATACATTGCGACGGATTTCGCTGGAAATCTACGAGCACGGGCGCGACATTGCAGAGAAGGTCGGAATCATCATTGCGGATACCAAATTCGAGTTTGGCACGGCACCCGATGGCACACTTCTGTTGATCGATGAAGTGCTGACACCGGACTCGTCGCGGTTCTGGCCCCGCGATGCATATGCGGAGGGCAGAGGTCAGCCTTCGCTCGACAAACAGCCGGTGCGCGATTACCTCGAGGCTCTGGTGCAGGCGGGCAAGTGGAAGCGTGAGCCACCGCCGCCC
>JBBQYT010000362.1:0-3684 GCA_038208385.1 Longimicrobiales bacterium
AGGGAAGAGTCGGAGCCGAGCTGGGAGCCGACCGTGTCAAAGGATTTCCCGCGCATTGTTCTCGAGGGTGCTGCGCGTGCGGTGCCGGGTCTCGCTGCTTATCTGGATGCGCCGACGGCGCCGGTGAGTCACGACGCAGGCTACTACACGAAAGCGCCGGACGAGCTGCCGTTGATTGGACCGCTCGGTGTTGTGGGTACGCACGTTGTCGGCGGGCTTGCCGGGTACGGCGGGATGGTGGCGTGTGCCGCGGGTGAGATTGCCGCCGCGTGGATTACGGATGCAGAACGGCCGGCGCTGGCGGAGGCGTTCAGGCCGGACCGGTTTGCGGATCCGGTTTATGCCGGATCCGTTGAGAACAGCAGAGTGCCGAGTGGCGCGCTTTAGGCGATTGCGGCGCTACGCGGCGGGCCGTGTCGAGAAGTGAATCGGTCCGTATTTCTGCAACAGTCCCTGCTCAGCCATGATGCGCTCGACGCTCTGCATGTCTCGCGGCAGCCAATCGGACAAAATCTTTGCGCCGGTCGGCGTGATCTGAATCATGTCCTCGAGACGAATGTAGATCATCTCCTCCGGCACGCGGAATTGCGGTTCGATCGTGAACACGAGGCCGGGCTTCAACATTCCGTTGCCGCCACCGAGATCGTGCGTCGACATCCCTACGGCATGCCCGAGCGCAGCAGTCGGACGCTCCGATGATTTGCGATACGTCTCGACGAATGCGCGCGCAGCTTTCTCGTACGCGGGCTTCGAGAACTTCGTCTGCGCGACGATCACGTCCATCTTCTTTACTGCAGCCTGCAATGCTGTTTGCGCAGTGATGTTGGGCTTGATCTCGGACAGAATCGCCTCGTAGATGCCGAGATAGAAACCGTACAGCTCGCGCTGCCACGGGCTGAACTTTCCGTTCGCGGGCCACATGCGCGTGACATCGCAGCGGTAGTAGCTGACATCCGGGCAGAAATCCATCAACACCAATTCGCCATCGGCAATCACACGCGGGGCCGCGCGATGGTGCGGATTCCATGCAGCAGCTCCGCTTGCGACGATGTCGCGATACGCCTCTCCCTGTGCGCCATTGCGTACGAACACGAACTGCGCGACCGCATCGATTTCGCTCTCCTTCACGCCCGGCTCGGTGCTGCGCATCGCCTCCAGGATCGACTCGCCCCCAATGCGCGTCGCCTTATCGATGATTGCAACTTCCGCGGGACTCTTGATCGCACGCATCGCGTCCACGACGGGCGAGAGATCGCGCAGCTCGAGGAATGGAAAGCGCGTGCGAATCAACGAAAGGAAATTCGCCTCCCGGCTGACACGGCCATCCCACGGATCCGCAAACGCATCGGAATTGCGCCGACGCGCGCCGTCGCGGCTTTCACTCATGCCTTCAGCAGGCAGGACCGGCGCGTCGATCACCGTGCCCGGACGTCCCTTCTGATTCAAATCGAGCGAGATGGACTCCGGACCCTTCACTTCATCGACGCCCGTCGCCTTGACCGCCGCCGGTGCATCCTCCGGACTCAACAGGTCTCCTTCCGTCAGTGCACGGCCCGCATCCGAGTGCGGCAGGTACAGAATGCTGTGGCCCGTACCGTCGATAAGGACGTATGCGCCGGGAACGACGACGCCAGTCAGGTAGAAGAACTCGTTGGATTGGCGGAACAATCCGGACGAATGCGTGCTCGGCGCGCCCTGCACGAGGGCGAGGCCTGTGGGACCAATCGCTTCGGCGATGCGCGCGCGTCGTGTGATAAATTCCTGCTGCGTGAAATCCTCCGTGAACTGCGCGCGTCCCGCCTGCGCGTGGGCAGTTGAGGCGTTGAAGGATGCAAGCGATACCAACGATGCCAGGGCTGCCAACATGAACCGGCGCATCACGAACCTCACTTGAGAGAGCTTGCGGTACGGAGGGGTACTTCGACTGCGTGTAGTTTAACGAGAGAAGAGCGTTCGTGTAATAGCGGAGAAATCAGGCAGGGGTTGGTCAGCTCGTTCTCAGCAGGATCCAGTTGGCCATCGGGACGAGCCAGCCATCGGTCAATGCGACGCGCGAAAGCGTCGTCAATGCGCGCTCGATACACTCTGCGGCAAGGGCTCGCGAACGCTCGAGGCCGAAAAGCGAAATGTAGGTGGGCTTGTCGCTTGCAGCATCCTTGCCGGCCGTCTTGCCCAGCTGCTCGGCCTTTCCCTCGACATCCAGAATGTCGTCCGTGATCTGGAATGCCAGCCCGACATCCGCTGCGTATGCATCGATTGCGGAGATCAAGGACGACTGCGTTACCCATAAAGCAAACAAACCCGACCAGCGCCGGTCGCGGATGTAGTGTGACAGTGTTTCTCGAAATGCGCAACACGCGTTGCTAACACAAATAGCGCGCGCTCGCATATTTGCTATCGCATGCGATACGTTAAGTATGAGGAGGTGACACGATGTGAATGTGACGACTTACACGTCAGACTCGCAGCTGGCGCATCCGTGGCGTTTGTTCGCGCTGATGAGAGTGGACATTGCATCGAGTAGTCCAATAGCGTGGCGTTTGGCGCTGCGCAACATTCGCGGTCATTATCGGCGATCGTTGCTTGGGTTACGTCTGGGCTGTATTACCGTTTTGATGACAACGGTGATCTGGGTCATCCTCAGTGCAGCGCTGGTCGAGTCGATTCTCAATCCGCACGCCGTTGCGCTCTTGTATCGAGCGACCCGCCGTTCACCGCTCGCCTACAATCCACACGAACATACATATCCTCCCTCCCGCCTACGTCCTGTATTTCCGGAAGGCGGGACGTCCAGGGCGATCGCAATCAGCTTGGCCGGGCTGTGGTTGGCGGGCTGGCATTCATCATTGCGTTCATCGGCGTTGCCGAATTCGGCCACGTTGTCAATGACTTGTTCGACAGCGAGCACGACCGCGCTCCGCGCAAGCACAACACGAGGCATTCTGAATCACCAGTATCTCGACGCTGAAAACGATGTGACATCTGGCGTGACAACTTTCGCTACGCGATGCGGGCGCGAGCGCACGCTCTGGCTGCTTGCGCGCGTCGTGCTGCCCGCGGAGATCGTCTGCTTCGCGGCGCTGGTTGCAGTGTTTTCACTCTACCTGCCCGGGTACGCGCTCGCCGTGGTGGCGTTCGTGTTCTGGTGCACGTTTCGGCATTTTGGACTTGCGCTCGCCCACCTCGCCTTTTTCCGGACAGGCCCAGTGACTTCCGTCAGATACAATTTCTCGTACATCCCCGCGGGAATAGTCCGCATGGCGCGCAAGCATGTCTAGCGAACGCGCGTTCGTCTACGCCGTGTGTGGCGAAGCCCGCCACATCAGGACGCTCCACACGTCGCTCCAATACCTGCGCCCGCGGACCGCGCATCCGATCGTCGTCGTAACCGATTCGGAACGAAACCGCGTTGCGATTGAATACGACAACATCGTCGACATCAGGACACCGAGCCACTACGACGACCGTCAGGCCAGCATCTTTCTGAAAACGAGTCTGCACCGGCACCTGCCGCCGGGCTGGCAGTATGCGTATCTGGATGCGGACGTGATTGCCGCGGCCGATGATGTCGACACCATCTTCGATCACGCACAGGGAGCAGTGACGTTTGCGCGCGATCTGACGCGCCTCCAGAATCGCGTAGCGACGTTCAGTCCATGGGCGGTGAGCTGCGGGTGTCGCACC
>JBBQYT010000363.1:0-3675 GCA_038208385.1 Longimicrobiales bacterium
AATGCGCATCATTCGTTGCAACTACAGGAATGCCAAGCTCATCAGCCAGCTTGAACACACGCGCATTCAGGTCCGTCTGCCCCGGTGTCGTATGCGATTGTACTTCGAGGTAGTAACGGTCGCCGAAAAGATTCGCGTACCACTGGGCTGCCTCGCGGGCCTCATCCCAGTTGTCTGCGCTCAGATGCCGCGCAACCTCTCCCGCCATGCACGCCGAGCTCACGATCAATCCCTCTGAATGGCGCGCCAGCACCTCGCGATCGATGCGCGGGCGATGGTAGAAGCCCTCCAGATATCCAATCGATGTCAGCTTGACGAGATTGCGATACCCCACCTGGTCACGGGCCAGGAGAACGAGATGGTAGTAGGCGCGGTCGCCCTTCGACGTCAGCGTCCGGTCCCGACGGTCTCCCGGCGCAACGTACGCCTCCATCCCGAGAATCGGCTTGATCCCCGCCTTCTTCGCCTGCTCCTGAAACTCCCACGCACCATACATGCAGCCATGGTCCGTTAGAGCCAGCGCCGGCATCTCGAACTCCTTGGTCCGCTCGATCAAACCTGAGATCCGATTGGCACCATCAAGGAGCGAGTACTCGCTGTGCGTATGAAGATGTACGAACGACATTTTCCCGGGGTGCGCAACAGAAATGCAAATCGTTGGCAGACCGCTACTTGCGGCCGGCCTGATCTATGTTGGAATTATTCGGTTTGAGGCCCTCTGGCGAACTCGAAAGTTAACGCCCTTTTCCCGACCGCACCACACTACCAGAATAACTCATGCCGCTACCCCACGCGTTCGATAAACTGCCCCAATGGCTCGCCGCCCGCTCCCACGCGGGCCGAATTCTCCTCGCCCTCGACTTCGATGGTACCCTCACCGGCATCGTCCCGCACCCCGAAGACGCGCGCCTCGATCCGGACACGGAAGCCGCCCTGCGCCGCCTGACCGCCAGGCCTGACAGCGACGTCGCCATAATCAGCGGACGCGCCCTCGAGGACATCCGTGCCCGTGTTGGCATTCCCGGCGTTTTCTATGCGGGCAACCATGGCCTCGAGATCGAAGGACCAGGCGTCCAGCGCGTCCATGCGGAAGCCGCAGCCGTCCGGCCACGCCTCTCTGCCTGCGCCGAGCTGCTGCGCCCCACCGTCGAGAAGCTTCCCGGAGCGATCCTCGAAGACAAGGGACTCACCGTCAGCATTCACTACCGTAATGTCGAGGATGAATCGGCCGCGAAAAAACTGCTGGCACTGGTGACCGATACCGTTGCCGCTCACGCCGGTCTGCGCGTCACCACAGGCAAAAAGGTGATCGAGATCAGGCCGGACGTGAATTGGGACAAGGGCCGCGCTACGCGATTTCTGCTGGACACGCTGCAGGCTGGAGCCGGCACGATGATGCCCGTATTTTTTGTAGGCGATGACGCGACGGACGAAGACGCCTTTCGTGCCATCGCCGACAGAGGTACCGGCATTGTCGTAGCCTCGACGCCACCGGCAACCACGGCAGCCACTGCATACCTGCGCAGCCCTGCTGAGGTGAGCCAGCTTCTGGCTGCGTTCGCAGATCAGTGATACTCTGCATCGCATGCAGCGAACATCCAGCAGCAGAATCTTTGTCCGCAGGCGCGGTTCGTTTGTGCTTCTCTCCGCCCTCGTGATCTCGGCGTGCGCATCCGCCAACGGCTCCGCGCCGATCGATCCGGGCCGTGAAGCGCGCAGACATCGCGCTGCACTCGCGACAATCATCGTTGACAACCAAACGCTGCTCCCGCTTTTCATCGCATTCAGGCCCGCCATCGGTCCCGGCGCAGAGATCGTCATCGGGAACGTGGCTGCTAATGCGCGTACGACAGTCGCACCAATTCCCGCCGGTGAGCCGATCATCCTGCTCGCGCGCGACCGCTCCGGTCTTCAGCTCGAGCTGCCATCCAGGTCCTTTGCAATCGATACGACGTGGACTTGGCTCGTGCCCGCCGATGCGCACTTCACGCCGCGCCAGGGGGCAGGGAGCTGATCGTGCACGTACACGCTCATTCCCACGGACACGCGCATGGCCACAATCACGATGAGGATAGTCGCGCGCTCGGCAAACGCCGACTCCAGATCGTGCTCGCCATAACGCTCGCATTCACTGTCGCTGAATTCGTCGGCGGCTGGCTCTCGAATTCGCTGGCACTCATCGCCGACGCCGCGCACATGCTCGCGGACGCCGGTTCGCTCGCCCTGTCGCTCTTTGCGCTGTGGTTCGCACGACGTCCCGCGACCGACGCGAAAACCTTCGGCTACCTTCGCATCGAGATCCTCGCCGCACTCGCAAACGGCGTCACACTCGTCGTTATTGCAATTCTTATTTTCATTGAATCCGCACGCCGGCTCCAGCACCCGGAAGGCATTGAAAGCAAGCTGATGCTCGCCGTTGCAGCCGCAGGATTCGTCGCAAACCTGGCCTCTGCTTTCGTGCTGCACCGTTCATCCGGGCACAGCCTCAACATTCGCGGCGCGTATCTCCACGTTTTAAGCGACATGGTCGGTTCCGCCGGCGCCATCCTGGCCGCCATCATCATCATGTTCAGTGGCTGGCTCCCCGCCGACGCAATCATCTCCTGCATCGTCGGCCTCCTGATCCTCGTCAGCAGCTGGAAACTACTCCGCGAATCGGTCGACATCCTGCTCGAAGCCGTGCCCGCACACATCGACATCGCCGAAGTGCGGAACGCAATCCATGAAATTCCGGGAGTCGATGACGTGCATGACCTGCACGTCTGGACAGTGACCAGCGGTTTTTTTGCGATGAGCGGCCACGCCGTCGTGCAGAACCTCGAGCACCACCAGCGCATTCTCGACGAGATTCACCGCCGCATGCTAAACACGTTCGGCATCCGACACGCAACCATTCAGATCGAGCGGGCCATGTACAACATCGAGCAGCGCCTGCCGCGTTCCTGACGGATTGATCGATGCAAAAACGCCGCGGCAATTGCTTGCCGCGGCGTTTGTCGTTCAGTACTTCTCGCTTACCTGGAGCCGAGCAGAGCCCGTACAAGCGTGCTCGCAACCTTCGACGCCGACACAGGAATCGCGATTCCGCCATTCGACGTGCGGATCGCCTCGCTCCCGTTGGACTTGCCTTCGCAGGTGTTCACGCCGTTACCACTGCAGTCTTTGCGGCCGGTTGTTGCTGCATTCTTCGCGAGGATGTACACACCAACGCCCGCGACCGCCACAATTGCAGCGCCCGCCAGGAATGACTTCTGCCTGTCCAACGTCTTTACCTGCGCAGCCTGTACGATCTCGACCGGCATCACCATCTGCTGCCCATGCGTGTCAAAACCGAAAATCGAGTCATCCGCAATCCTCGGACGATACATCAACGACTGCGTGCCGCTGTTCGTCGTGATCCAGACCTGATCCGGGTTGTTCGCCTGGATGTACGACACCGGCGGCGCAACTGAATGGACCGACGAACACGCCGTCGAACCAAGCAGAACCGCTGCTGCAATAAGCCTCCGTGCGAACATGATGGATCCTCCTGTGGGGGACTAACCGATTATTAAAAACATCAAGAATTTCTTTGAGTGCGGCCCCGCTAAGCGCCGTATTCAGCAATGATATACGCGATTGTCATGGAACGCCAGCATGTTGAAAGCAATCATGTCTTGCTGCACGCGGTACACA
>JBBQYT010000364.1:0-3668 GCA_038208385.1 Longimicrobiales bacterium
GCTTCTGGGCTTTCAAGATGGAAGGCTTCGACGGCTGGAACGGCCACGACTGGGGCATGCCGAACATCTCTTCCGTGCAGGACTGGGACAATGGTCCGGACGGTGCGCCCAAGAGCAAGCCCGTTACCTGATCCTCGTCATGCATTGAACCTAAAAGCGTTCACCGCAGAAGACGCGGATGACGCGGATCACGACGCTGGGTTTCTCGAGGTCTTCAATAATTCTGGTGTTGTCTTTTTCGTTTTCAAAAGAATGACGCCAGAGAGTATGAAAGTTCTCGAGGACCCGGCGGCAATCATCCGCGTCTTCCGCGTCCTCCGCGGTGAAAGCAGTCGCAGTTCCCGGAAGTAAGTCTCGGTTTGAAGTTTCTCGCCCACTCCGCAATGGAGCCGCACACATGAAAAAACAACTCGCATTACTCGCTGCACTCGTGCTCGCTCCGACGGCGGTGGCCCACGCGCAGGCCGCGAACAGTAACGCGCCGCTCTCGCCATACATGGCGGGGATGGGCCAGACGAGCACGACGTACGCACCAGGCGGCAACAAGAGCAGCAATATGAAGCTCCTCGCGCACGTACCGCTCGGCAACATTCTCACCATCTCCGACATTGAGATCGAGCAGGAGATCTCGCGGCCGTTTGCGTATGTGACGCGTCGCATGACACCGTCGGGCTTTGCTGTCATGGACATCAGCAAGGTGAATGATGGCAAGGCGAAAGTTCTCTGTGACTGGCGAATCGAGAACGCCGAATTGCATCGGGGCGCCGGCAGCCTCAACCCGATCTACTTCAAGCTTAAGGGCCGCTACTACCTGACGGACGCGTTCCAGTTCGCACAGGGCGGACCCGATGCAGAGCTTGGTGCGATCATTTTCGATGTCACGGGTCTCCCGAACTGCGCGACCATCAAGGAGGTGGCGCGGATGCATGAGCCCGGCATTCCGGGCGGCTACCACGAGTCGTTCGCGTACCGCCATTCGGATGGCCACACGTATTACTTCGCGCAGAGCAGCTCGTCCGATGCGCTCGTATACGACCTCGAGAAGGTAATCGCAAACAAGTCACAGGAAGGCGCACTTGCCGGCAAAGTGCCGGTACCGGAAGGCGCCATGAACAACCCGCGCTACAACAGCGGCTATCACGATTTTTACGTGCAGTACGATGCTTCGGATCACAAAGACAAGTTCTACGGCGCCGGTACCGGCGGCTATTACGTTTACGACGTGACGGATGTCGCGAACCCGAAGCTGCTCTCGGCACTCACCGGCGTGCAGGGCGTGACGCGCGGCCACACGTTCGTTGTCGATCCGCTCGGCCGCTACGCATCGACCGAGACCGAGTACGAGTATGCACCACTTCGCTTCTGGGACCTGAAGCCGAACGGCAAGGACAACGCTCCGCAGATCAATCGCTCGATCGGTGCGTGGACAGCGCAGTGGAAGAACCTCCCGCACAACATGGACATGCGCTGGCCGTACATGTTCGTGTCGGCGTATGAAGACGGCATCCACGTCGTGAACGTAATGGATCCGACGAACCCGATTACAGTCGGCTTCTACGACACGTTCGATGGCCAGCACAACGGCACCGGCAGTCCAATGAACGGTGCATGGGGCGTAAAGGTTCGCAACGCGGATGGTCTTATCGTCGCAAGCGATCTGCAAACCGGCTTCTGGGCATTCCACATGGAAGGCTTCGACGGCTGGAACGGCCACGACTGGGGCATGCCGAACCTGTCGAGCGCGCAGGACTGGGATAATGGTCCCGATGGTGCGCCCAAGCCGGGTGCCAAGCCCGTTACTTGATTTTGTGGTTCGTTGATAATTTTCACCGCGGAGGACGCGGAAGACGCGGATTGGAAGTCGAACACAGTTTGGTGTGTTTCTTCCCGTTCGATCCGCGTCTTCCGCGTCTTCCGTGGTGAAAAAATGTCATTCAATCGAATAATTCGAAGGAATCCGATTTTTATGCGCCGCATAGTTTTTTGGGTCTGCATTGCAGCCCTCACCACGTCGCCTTTGAATGCCCAGGAGTCCCAGGACACCTCCAAGCGCCCTGAGATCCTGTACAAGACCAAACTACCGAAGGACGACGCCCGCATCGCGAAGCTGAAAGCGCAGGCGATGATCGAAGTCGACAGCATGGCTACGTTCACGCAGCAGATGATCGACCAGCTGTTCAGCTACGGCGAGCTCGGATTTCAGGAAGTCGAGACATCGAAGTATTTGACGAGCGTTCTCGAGAAGAACGGCTTCACGGTGCAGCGCGGCATCATCGGTATTCCGACGGCGTGGGTTGCGACATGGGGATCCGGCAAGCCCGTGATTGCCCTCGGCTCTGATCTCGATGGCATTCCGCAGGCATCGCAGAAGCCTGGTGTCGGCTATCGCGATCCGATGATTGCAGGCGCACCTGGACACGGCGAGGGACACAACTCGGGACAGGCGGTGAACATCACCGCAGCGATCGCGCTGAAGCGAATCCTGGAACGCGAGAAGATCCCGGGTACCATTCGCATTTGGCCGGGCGTTGCCGAAGAGCTGGTCGGCACGAAGGCGTACTTCGTTCGGGCGGGCATGTTCAAGGATGTCGACGCCGTGTTGTTCTCGCATGTCGACAGCAATCTGCGCACATCGTATGGCGGCACGAGCGGCAACGGTCTCGTGAGTGTCGAATTCAACTTCAAGGGCGCCAGCGCGCACGCGGCCGGCGCGCCATGGAGTGGACGCAGCGCGCTCGATGCCGTCGAGCTGATGGATGTCGCCTGGAATTTCAGGCGCGAGCATCTCCGCCTGCAGCAGCGCTCGCACTATGTGATCACGGATGGCGGCGATCAGCCGAACGTCGTACCGCCATCAGCATCGGTGTGGTACTACCTGCGCGAGACCGATTACCCGCACATCAAGTCGATGTGGGCGATTGCAGATACGATCGCACGCGGCGCTGCAATGATGACGGGGACAACGTTCTCCAGCGAGCGGGTGCTGGGGTCTGCATGGCCCGGGCACTTCAACAAGCCCATCGCTGAAGCGATGACTGCCAACATTAAGGCCGTGGGTCTACCGAAGTGGAGTGACGACGATCAAACACTCGCTCGTGCAATCCAGTGCGAGCTGAACGGCAAACAGCGGGGCCTCGACACCGTCATCGCGAAGCTCGAAGATCCGATTTCAGACGACCAGAAGCGCGGGGGCGGCAGTGATGACATTGGCGATGTATCGTGGAACGTGCCGACGGTGACGTTGCGCTTTCCATCGAACATTCCGGGATTGCCCGGCCACAACTGGGCGAACGCCATCTCGATGGCGACGCCGATCGCGCACAAAGGTGCAACGATCGGCGCCAAGGTGCAGGCTGCGACAATGCTCGACCTGTACATGAAACCGCCGATTCTCGAGCAGGCGTGGGACTACTTCAAGAACGTGCAGACAAAGGACACGAAGTATCAGCCGCTGATGCGTCCCGAGGACAATCCGGCGATTGAGCTGAACACCGAGATCATGGCGAAGTATCGCGGCGAGATGAAGAAGTATTATTACGATCCGACGAAGTACAAGACCTACCTCGAGCAGCTCGGAATCAAGTATCCGACGACGAGAGCGTGCACGAAGTCCGTTACGTAGTCGGGTCGGAGCAAATCCGCTCCCGTTTCCAGCGTGCCATACCGAT
>JBBQYT010000365.1:0-3661 GCA_038208385.1 Longimicrobiales bacterium
CACCCAGTATTGCGTTTTCGTTTCAATGGCGGCGAGGTCGCTGGTCGCGAGACCGGACACGACATCGACGCTGCGCATCTTCGGCACATCACCAGCGGCGATCCAGTGCAGCTCGATGACGCCGCGTCCCTGCGCAGTGACCCGTACGTGCAACGCGGTGCCGCGCGCGACTTCGACGTTGCCAGGGTGCACTTCGAGCGGCGCGAGCAACGGCGGCGACAGGTGCGAAACCGGATGCAGCAGTGGCGCCCAGCTCGCGCGCGAGCGCTTCGGCGCTACAAGACCGAGGAGCACCGTGAATGCGCAGAACGCGCCGAGAATTGCAAACGCGTTTGTGCGGCGCCGGCGGACGGCGCGCCCTGTATCGCCTGCAAGCTGTGTGGGTGTGTTGCCGACGACGTGACGCGAGACTTCTGCTTCGGCGCGGCGGAATAGTGCGACCGATGTGCCGGCCGGAACGGCCCTGCCCAGCTCGAGCACGCCGCGCACGCTGCCGGCTGCGAGTCCGAGCGAATGCTCTGCAGCAGCGGCGACATGCGGTTCATCGATGCCGCGCACCCAGAGACGCGTCGCGAAGTATGACGCTGCGCCCGCGACTGCAATTGCGACGAGCTCGACGAGCAGCGGGAACGGACTTGGTGCGAGCCACGAGCGCAGACCGCCGAAGAGCAGTGCAATAATGAGTGCCAATGGAATGGCGCCGAGCGCCACACCAACTACTGCAAGCATGGCATCGCGCCGCAGCAGACGCCGCGTCGCATCGATTACCGAGCGCAAACCCTGACCAGACGGACTCATCGCGTCACCTGCGCCATAGCATAAAGAAAGAGGTTGACTCCCATCCGGTATGCCTGCTCACGAATCTCCGGTGGGTCATTGTACCGCGCGGCATCTTCCCAACCGTTACCGAGGTCCGCCTGAAAGTCGTAGTAGACCACGAGGCGGCCGTTCTGAAAGAGGCCAAATCCCTGCGCGGGCTTGCCGTCGTGCTTGTGAATCTTGGGCAGGCCTTTCGGGAAATCGTAGAAGCCGTGATAGATCGGATGATCGGCCGGCAGCTCGACCAGCTCCGCTTCCGGAAAGACGCGCTTCATCTCGCGGCGGAAGCTCTCATCCATTCCGTAGTTGTCATCCGAGTGAAGAAAACCACCACCGAGCAGATACTTCCGGAGGATCAGCACTTCCTCATCGGTAAACTGCACGTTGCCGTGGCCAGTCATGTAAATATAGGGATATTGCCACAGCTCTGGATCCGTGAGACGAACGTGGGCGGGACGATCTGCAATCGGCAGCCCGGTGCGCGAACGAATCTCGCGGAGCAGGTTGGGCAAACCCGACGGATTGGCGTACCAGTCGCCACCGCCGCCGTACTGCAGCTGGGCGATCGTCATGCCCGGCGCACCACTCGGCGCTGCGACAGCCGTGCGCGCAGCCAGTGCGCACGCAAGAAGCGAAACAAGGAGGAAACCGCGGAAAACGACGCGCATCATGACGATGCTTCTCCTTCGCCATCTCCTGTCAGAGAGAGAGCGATTTCATATGCCTGGTTGCGCGGCAGCGAGAAGTGCCGCGCGACTTCACGGGCTACCGAGCTGGGACGCGCACCCGACCGCAGCAGATCTGCAGCGAACGCGCGTACCTCACCTGCCTGTTCTTCTGTAGCGGACTCTTCGGCTCTCCCGCCTACGGCGACGACGATCTCACCACGCACCCGCCCATTTTCGTAGTAGCGGACTGCGTCTGCGAGAGTTCCGCGAAAGTAGCTTTCGTGCAGCTTCGTCAACTCACGTGCTACGACAACCTGCCTTTCAGCACCGCACAGCTTCACGAGATCCTGGAGCAGCCGCACCAGCCGAGTGGGCGCTTCATACAGGATCGCAGTGTGCTCCAGCGCGGCAATCTTCGCGAGTCTGGCTGTTCGTTCCTTGCCCGACCGCTCGACAAAACCGAAAAACGTGAACGGCTCGGCTTCCAGTCCCGAGGCTACGAGGGCGGCCAGCGTCGCCGACGCGCCGGGCACGGGGACGACTTCATGCCCCGCCTGTAATACCCGTCGCACGATCCGTGCGCCCGGATCGGACACGAGCGGTGTACCTGCGTCAGATACAATCGCGAGATCTTCCCCTGCATTCAGCCACTCGACAATCTGTTGCGCACGGCCCTCTTCGTTGTGTGCATGTGCAGACACGAGCGGCGTTGCGATCGAGTAGTGACGCAAGAGTATGGAAGTCCTGCGAGTGTCCTCCGCGAGGACGCGGTGAACGGCTCCGAGCACCTGCACGGCCCGGTATGTTATGTCGTTGAGATTCCCGATGGGTGTGCTGACAATATAAAGCCGTGACATTGGCTTATGCCAGTGGGGGGATGGCTCGTGTACTGAGCCGGCCGGATGTCCGCGAGGACTCGGATTGTGATCGTTTGAAAGATACGCTACCGCCCCAAAACGAGCACGCTCACAGCCGTTTGTAAAACAGCTGTGAGCGCGTGGTAGTTGCTGCCTGGCTGGACGGGACGGCCCCGCCAGCTGTTTACTTCAAATGCTCCTGGATCTTCCGGTCGAGCAGCGCCTTCGGAACAGCGCCGACCACAGTGTCGATGAGCTTGCCATCCTTGAAGAACAGAATGCTCGGGATGGAGCGGATATTGAACTTCATCGCGGTCTGCTGATTCGCGTCCACATCCATCTTTGCGACTTTCAGCTTGCCCTCGTACTCGTTCGCGAGCTGCTCCACGACGGGAGCGACCATGCGACACGGACCACACCAGGCGGCCCAGAAATCGACGAGGGAGAGACCCTTCGATTTTTCGATCTCATCCGCCCAGTTCGCGTCCGTCACTGCCTGTGTCTTGCCGTTTTCAGCCATTCCATTCTCCTCGTAAGCGACGATTGGCTCCTGCCATTGCCGCGTGTTACGTTGCCTTACCAGCGTTTGCAAAAACTTGGCCGGGGCCAATCCATGAACTCTCTGCAGCTCGACCACGTCGCGATCGCAGTAGAATCGATCGCAGAAACGCTTCCACTACTCGAACTCATCACGGGGCAGACGGGTTCCTTACGGGAGACGAATCTCGACCAGGGGGTCGAGCTCGTTTTCCTCGGGAGCGGCGCCGGGAAGGTCGAGCTCATCGAGCCAACCGACGCCGACACCCCCGTAGGCCGATTCCTCGCCAAGCGTGGACCCGGCCTGCACCACATCGCCTACCGCGTCCCGGACCTTCCAGAAGCACTCAAGCAGCTCAAAGCCAGCGGCGTCCGCCTCATCGATGAAGAGCCGCGCAAAGGCGCCCACGGGCACCGCATCGCGTTCGTGCACCCCAAGAGCTCCGGCGGGGTCCTCATCGAGCTGGTTGAGGGGTGACGGCAGCGATTAGGGATTAGGGATTAGGGATTAGTTGTTCGTCGCGATCTTCAAGATCCGGCATTTATCAGCGCCAAAGCGCGTGCTGACGCCCGGAACCCGAGGTGCTGAAGATAAACTAATCTCTAATCTCTAATCTCTAATCTCCAATCCCTTCCCGTCCATCAGGGCCGGGACGTAATCGGCTCCACGTCGATCTGCTCGATCAGCCAGTCGCCCTTTGTGGTTTTCACCATCGTATAGGGCACGTTGACCGATCGTTTTCCGAACTTCATCGCCACCATCAGACGAACGGCCTCGTT
>JBBQYT010000366.1:0-3661 GCA_038208385.1 Longimicrobiales bacterium
ATCTCATAAACCGCGGCGTCATCACACACCTCGCCTCGAACGGGTCGACAGTTATCCATGATTTCGAGATGGCAGCGTTCGGTGGTACGAGCGAAGATGTCGAGGCAGGACTCGCGGACGGCAGCTTTGGAATGGCGGAGGAAACCGGTCGCCGCATGAATGAAGCGATCGTGCGCGGCGCGGCAAAGGGCTATGGTCTCGGTGAGTCGCTCGCGCTCGAGCTCGAGTCGCACGAAGACAATGCAAACCCTGAGCTGTCACTGCTGCTTGCTGCGCATCGCCTGGGCATTGGGTTCACTGTGCACGCTGCAATCGGCGCAGAAATTATTCATCAGCATCCTGCAGCCGATGGCGCAGCGATTGGCGCAACCAGTCACACGGACTTCAAGCGACTCGCGGCGCACCTCGAGCATCTCCATAACGGCGGTGTCGTACTGAATCTCGGGTCTGCTGTGGTAATGCCGGAAGTATTTCTGAAAGCGCTGACGGTGTGTCGCAATGTCAGCGAAGGCAAACCGAGAGAATTTACGACTGCGGACTTCGATATGAACCGGCAGTATCGCCCGCGCGTGAACGTTGTCGAACGTCCGACGCGTACGAGCGGCGGACATGGCTACATGATCACCGGGCACCACGAAATCATGGTGCCCCTGCTGTCGTGGTCTGTCGTCTAGCAGCTGGAGAAGTAACACCCGGCAGCGCGATGCGGATCAGCTGGCGATGTCCGAGATCCGCTGCGTAAAGGAAGCGGCCATCAACAGTCAGACCGTAGAAGTGCGCTCCCGGAATTTGTGCGACGACTTCACGCGCACCGTTCTCGGCGAATCGCAGGATCCTGCCCTCGCCACCTCGCTCTGCGGCGTAGACAACTCCCGAAGCATCAGCAGCAATTGCAACCAGGCGGCCTGCGGCAAATCCCGTCTGCAGCGCCTGCGATACGCCATCATGTCCGACGCGCACGACGTTTCCTGAATACGAAGCAGCAAACACATCACCCGCGCTGTCCGCGGCCATGTGATAGATGTGCTCTTTCATCGTGATCCATGGCTCGACGGTGCCGTCGTTCCTGACGCGCCGAATGTGGCCGTCCCAGTCCGCAATGAGCAGCGTGCCATCGGCAAGCATCGCACTGCCATATGCCGGCGATTCTCCCGGCAGACTCGCTACTACCGAGGCGCGACCATCGGTTTCGACGCGGTACAGATAGTTGTTGCCGTTTGCGCGCGCGATCACGAACAGCTCGCCGTTTTGTCCAAGTACGGGCGCGTACAGCGCTTCCGATGGCAGACGCGTGAGCGTCGACGGGAACTGTCCATCGCGCATCTGCAGCACGCGCGGACGCGGCCGCAAACCGAGCGGATCCCAACCATAACTAGCCTGGAGGATACGGCCATTGCGTGCAGCCAGACCCCAGCTCCACGGCAGGTCCGCTGCAACGACTTCCTGGCCTTTTGCACGCGCCACCTGCAAGTCGACGACAACTTTTCCCGCCACTGCCACTGCGTCATCGCCTGCAACTTCAAGGTCGACGGTGTCCGCGTACTCGCCCGGCGGCAGCGCGCTCGCGTCTGCGCGCAGCAACAACACATCACCAGTCTGCGTTGCGCGCAGCCAGCGCGAGCTTCCGCGCGGTGTCCACGCCCCCTGCACGCCCTCACCGCGCCGGATGGTGATGGCAGGCGCCATCGTCTCGGTGCCTTCCATCGCCGTCATGCGGACTACACCAGATGTCGCTGCAAGCGTCGGAATCGCATAAGCCAAATCGAGATTGGCATGCACCTGGCCCCGGTCGAGCTCAATGTTCGACAGACGCAGCGCACCGCCATCCATGAACTCGAAACGGTGCCGCCCGCTGGATCCGGGGAACGGATCACCCGGATCCGCGCGCAAACCATGCTCGAGGTCGTGCCGTCCGTCCGCCTGCTGCAAACCGACCGCAGGCCTCCGCTCGTTCGTATTCCAGGCACCCAGCTCGCCACGTTCGGGATCGATCTTCCAGACCAGCAACCCCGTGCCGGGGACTGCCTTGTCGGAGCCGATGCGCTCGCGGTTCTCCATCAGCAAATAATTGCCGGAGCCGTCCGGCAGGTCATAACGCAACACACGACGCGAATTCTCGACGGGGGCAAGGTCGATGTGATCAGCGCCGGGACGGAGCCAATCGACACGCACCCAGCCGAGCTGCTCTTTTTCCCAGGCACTCGGGTGCGTCGGCGAATAGCGCGCGGAGTGGCTCCCCGTACCCATGAGGCCCCAGGCACCGATTCCCTGCGATGTACCGTCGTAGTCGTACAGGTCGGGCAGTCCGAGCGCGTGTCCGGTCTCGTGTGCAAGCACGCCCACGTGCATGGGACCACACGTCTGCGGATCGACTGCCGGAAGGATCAGGTAGTCGGCAATCTTGATCGGCGAGCCATTCATCCCGCGCGAGTGCGTCGCAAAGGGCTCCATGGCACCGCGATGCGGCCAGATGGCGCCACTGCGAGTGTCATCATTGCACGGAAGCGCATACACGAAGACAACGAAATCCACGAAGCCATCGTCATCGCCTGAATTCGGAATGCCGTCCGGACCATCATTGTCATACTGAGCGAAATCGACGGTACCATCGGCCAGGCGGAGCACGTCTTTGCGGAACTTCGGCATGCGGCCGAACTGCGCCCAGCCAAACTCGTTGCGGGGCAGGTAGTATCCGCCCGAATGCGGGAGCCGGACCCAGGGCGTAACCTGGCCGGTGACCTTCAAAAGACCGCCCGAGACCTCATTCCAGTAGCCCGAATAACTGACCGTATCGCCGTGGCCGGGTCCGAAAAGACGATCGTTGAGGGCTGATTCGGCAAACGGGGCTTTGCTGTCCTGGTAGAGCACCGGTACCACGAGGACGCGCAGCTCACCCGTGAGCGCCGCGCCAACCCTGGCCGCCTGCGCCGGATCCAGCCCATCGAGACTACCCGAAGCCAGCAAGTCCTGACGACGACGACGCACCGCCTCCACCTTCGCCAGCCAGGCACGGCTGAACTCCATCGGCACCGTAGGCTGTGCATCGACCAATCCGGCAATACGCGCCGGTGGCGACGCATCTGCGCCCGAAGCGGATGCAGCGGCTTGTGCGGACAGGTTGGTCGATGAGAGCTCGAGGCCCAGGAACATTGCCAGAGACGCAATGCCCGTCACGCTCCAACGACCCTCTCGGGAGGATGGACGAATGAGGATGGCTCGCTCCTTCGCGAACGACCGCGCTTCATCGCGCGGAATACTGGAATGTTGGTTTGAGTTCCTGCTGTGTGGCGGAAAGCGCCGCGCTGGGGACGGCCCAACCAATCACAACATTACCTATGTGATACAGCTAAGCAAGGCAGACGTTTTCCACGATTTTCGGGCGGTTGACGATGTCGTTACGGCAGCTATATTTATCGGCTGTTCGGGTCGCATAGCTCAGTTGGTTAGAGCGCACGGTTCACATCCGTGAGGTCGTAGGTTCGAATCCTACTGCGACCATTGTTTTAAAATGAACAGAATCAGACTTGGAGGTGCCTGCTCTCAGGTTATTTCGCACGACTGCGGGAAGTGGGCAGAGCAGCTTCAAGGACAGTCACGTGCCCCGAGCGGCGGCGCGCGCCATGGGACATCAGGCCTGATCCCGTTATACTGATAGAGCGAA
>JBBQYT010000367.1:0-3657 GCA_038208385.1 Longimicrobiales bacterium
TACAACCAAATCACGTGGGACTACCACACCGAGAAGGCAGAAGGCGGCGAGGCGGGTCACGTGGATGCGAAGTGGGATCTGGCGCTGAACAAGAACGCCTAAGCAAAGGCAGTCGTAGAAAAGAAGTAGTATATCGCCGGAGCTGCGGTTCGAATGGTGGGTGGATGAACTGTCCACCGTGCCCTGCGAGCCGCAGCCCCTGCGTATATAACGACGAAGTAGCGCTCAAGAGTCTTATCCTTCTCCGCGATGTCGCGGGATCGTGGATCGCTGCTTCGTAACCATCAATGAAGCGCTGAATTAGTGAGCAAGGACGCCTGAGCGAGTGGCCAATAAAAAGACAGAGGGATCGCCGGCGCTGTTGTTCGAACGGCTGGTGGACGAGCAGCCCAACGTTGCGTCCGAGCCGCAGCCTTTGCGCGTGTTGAACAAGGATCAGCTCGTGGCGTCCATACGCCGCGAGCTGCTTCGTTTGTTGAATACCCGAACGGCTACGTTCGAGAAGCCTCTGCACGGCTGGACGGTACTGGAGTACGGTCTGCCGGATTTCTCTGCGATGTATGCAGCGGATCCGCGCGAGCGCGATGTGTTGTCGAACAGGATTGCAACGGCGATTATGAGCTACGAGCCGCGTTTGCACGATGTGCGGGTGACGGCGAATGTGCAGGCGGGAAGCGAGAAGGGTCTCGAGATCCGAATCGAGGCCATGCTCGTATGGGGGAGCGTGACCGAGCCGGTTTCGTTCCCACTCATCAGCGAGTCCGGGGATTGGACGAACAGCAATGGCGGGTGATCAGGAACGGCTGCTCTCGTATTACGAGGGAGAGCTCAGCTATTTGCGACGGATGGGCTCGGAGTTCGCGCAGATGTATCCAAAGGTCGCGAGCCGTCTCGAGCTCGGTCCCGATGGCAGCGCTGATCCTCACGTCGAGCGGTTGATCGAAGCATTTGCATTTCTCACTGCGCGCGTGCAGCAGAATCTCGACGAGCAGTTTCCCGAGATCAGCTCGTCGCTGCTCGATGTTCTGTATCCGCAGCTTGGAAGTCCCGTGCCCGCGATGTCGGTTGCGCGCTTCGATGTCGATCCGGAGCAGGGCAAGCTGACGACGGGGCACACGATTCCGGCACAGACACCGCTCTTTGCCGACACCCGCGACGGCTCGACGTGCCGTTTCCGCACCGGCTATCCGGTTACGTTGTGGCCGGCCGAGGTGACGTATGCGGGCTTCGAGTCGACGGACAAGTTCGACTTCCTGGATGACCGGCGCAGTGTCGCGACTGTGCTGCGTTTGCAGCTGCGCTGCACCGCCGGCGACTTCTCGGATTACGAAATCGATTCGCTTCGCTTCTACATCAATGGTGAGCTACGCAATGCGAGCGGGCTGTACGAGCTGCTGTTCTCGCACGGCCTCGGTGTCGGCGCCCTGCCTGCTGCCGCGCGCAAACCCATCATCCTGCAGGGTGATGCAGTCCGCCCGGTCGGTTTCGGGCAGGCGGAGGAGCTGTTGCCGTATCCGGGCCACGCGCACTCCGGCTATCGGCTGTTACAGGAGTATTTTGCATTCCCGCGCAAGTATCTGTTTTTCGATGTCGCGGGGATCGGCGGACGGCTGACGGGAAAGACTGTCGACCTGATCTTCATGCTCGACGAGCCTGCCGATGTGCGTCTGAGTGTCGACACGGAGACGTTCTGCCTGGGCTGCACGCCCATTGTCAACCTGTTCCGCAAAACATCCGAGCCGATTCGTCTCGACCATCGCAAGATCGAATACAGGCTCGTTGGAGACTACCGCCGCGAGCAGACGACGGAGATCCACTCGATCCGTTCTGTATCCGGATCGATGAACCAGGACAACATCTCGCAGCTGATCCGGCCGTTCTATTCGTACGACCATTCCGCGGACGGCGCAGAGCGGCAGGCCTTCTGGCATGCACGCCGCGTCTCGACAGGCCGCAAGGACGTACCCGGCACCGACATTCTGATTTCCTTTCTCGATCTCGACTTCGATCCGCGTACGCCGTCGCTTCAAACAGTCTTTGCGCATACGCTCTGCACCAACCGGCGGCTGGCGGAACAGCTGCCTGCCGGTGCGCTGTTGCAGACGGAATTCCCCGCGCCGGTGAAACGCATATCGGCACTGCACCGTCCGACCCAACAGCTCGATCCCGCGATTGGCGGGGCGGCGCAGTGGCGCCTGATCTCGCACCTGTCACTGAACTATTTGTCGCTGCTGGATGACAAGGCAGGGCTGCGCGGCCTGCGCGAGATTCTCCGTTTGTACGCACCGATCGAGGATGCGGCGGCGCAAAACCAGATTGGCGGCATCGTGTCGATGACGTGTCGTCAGGTTGTTCGGCGACTTGGTACGGATGCATGGCGCGGATTCCTGCGCGGCACTGAAGTGACACTCGTATTCGATGAGAGTGCGTACGTCGGCACCAATGCGTTCGTCTTCGCGTCTGTGCTGCGCCACTTCCTGGCACTGTATGCGTCGGTGAACTCCTTCACTCAATTGATCGCGCGCAGCACGACGCGCGAGACGATATGGAAGCAATGGCCGCCGCTCGCCGGGGAACAGACCCTACTGTAGAGGAGCGGCTCTACGAGGAGCCGTTCGAGTTCGAGTTCTACCAGGCGGTGCGCCTGCTGGAGCTCCTGCGGCCGGGCTCCGCATCAGTCGGCACCGGCTCGGACGTGGCACGTGAAGCTGTGCGTTTTCGCGCCAGCCCTTCGCTCGGATTTCCGGCAAGCGAAGTCGCAGGAATCACGCCATTCAGCTGCCGTTACCCACAGGTCCTGCGGCCGGAGGACAGCGGTCCGGCCCGCATGGTCACCGCGTTCCTCGGCCTCGCCGGCGGTGTTGGTCCGCTGCCTCGTCACATCACCGAGCTGCTGATCGAGCGCGTGTCGAAGAAAGACACTGCGCTTCGCGATTTTCTCGACATCTTCAACCATCGCCTGATCTCGCTGCTGTATCGTGCGCGTGCAAAGCACCGCCTGAACATCAGCGGATCGACTCCGCAGAGCACACAGGTCGCGACGTATCTCTATTCGCTGTTCGGGATGGGGACGGGCGGTTTGCGCGGGCGCATGCAGGTACCCGATCGTGCGCTTCTGCGCTACGCGGGTCTCCTGGGTCAGACGCCGCGGTCTGCAATCGGACTCGAGCGGATACTGACGGATTACTTCCAGACGAAAGTGCACGTGCAGCAATTCGTCGGGACGTGGCACCGGCTCGAGATCGATCAGTGCACAATCATTGGCGAGAACGGACAGAACCGCGCGCTCGGCATGGACACGGTGCTCGGCACGCGCATCTGGGACCAGGGTGCAGGTATCGAGCTGCGCGTCGGACCGTTGACAATGGATGAATTTTCCGAGTTTATTCCGAGCGGAACGCGCTGGAAAGCGCTCGGCGACCTGACGCGCTTCTACATTGGGATGGAGATCAGCATCAAGGTGAGGTTGCTGCTCGCGAAAAAACAAACGCCGGCGCTGCGGCTCGATCCCGCGCATCCACCCAGGCTTGGGTGGACGACGTGGTTGAACAGCAAGCCCGGCGTGTTGCCGGATTCACAGGTTGTTCTGCAGATTTAGTGCAGGAACCAGATCGCCAGGATCCCGACGGACACCGATAAGCCAAGCGGGAACGCCCA
>JBBQYT010000368.1:0-3650 GCA_038208385.1 Longimicrobiales bacterium
AGCCGTCCACGTCGCGCGGGCTGAATTGTCGGATCTGCTCCAGTAGGCGCTCCTCATCCCCAACGAAATCGAACTGCCCCCCTTCGTGGAACAGAATCCGGTAGAAGGGATCGACCGGAACCAACTCGACGTAATCGCTCATGCGCCGGCCCGCAGCCGCGAATAACTCCTCGAACAAATAGGGCGCGGTAATCACCGTAGGCCCCGCATCGAACGTGAACCCGTCCTGTCGAAACACGCGTGCGCGTCCACCAGGCTGGTCCAACGCCTCGATGACCTGCACCCGCCACCCGCGCGCGGCAAGGCGGATGCCTGCCGCGAGTCCACCAATTCCTGCGCCGATGACCACAGCGTTCTTGCTCATTTGCCTCCTTGTCCATGAAATGTCCAGCCATAATATTGACATAGACTGGACAAATGTCTAGACTTGGGTAGAAGTTCGCTGGACACGAGGGCGGGTTGGGAATTCTGCCGGGGGGCAAAATGGACGTGCGCATGGACGAAAAAATCGCTGTCGCCGTGGCAATGGCGTTTGCCGTGAGCGCGGTTGCCGGATTTGCGGTGTTCGGGCTGAACCCGGGGCGTGTCACGCCGGAGCTGGTTGGGATTTACGGGGCGGCGTTCCTGTTTTTTGCGCAGGGGCAGGTGTGGGTGACCGGGGCGGCGTTTGCGTACGTGCTGACGCGGCGCTCGGGGTTTCAGTGGGTGTTGGCATTCGCGCTGTGTTATGCCATCAGCCTGTGCAGCGAGCTGTTGGGGACGACGTACGGAGTGCCCTTTGGTGCGTACGCGTATTCATCGACGCTTGGGCCGATGTGGATCGAGCGGGTGCCGGTGATTGTTCCGATCAGCTGGTTTCTCATGGCGCTGCCGAGTTATGGGCTGGCTGCGCGGGTGGCGAGGCGGCCGTGGCAGCGGATTTTAGTTGGCTCGCTCATCCTGCTGTTGTGGGATCTGGTTCTGGACCCGGCCATGAGCCATGTGACGAAGTACTGGAGCTGGAGTGAGGCGGGACCGTACTTCGGGATGCCGCTCTTCAACCTGTTTGGCTGGTACGTGACGGGTCTGGCTTTGCTGGGCGCGTTGCACGTGCTGCGCGTGACGCGCTGGATGGCATCCGTTCCGCGCAGTGTCTGGACGCTCTTCTACGTTGCCAATCTCGTTGTGCCAATTGGTATGCTGCTCTCGGCGGTGATCTCATGAAAATCGATTTCATTCGCGCGCGCTTGCGGGACGCCGCGCCTCTGCTCGCCGTAAAGGGTCAGCTCACCCGTCCGGTCATTGCGTGCTCGGCGATGCAAAGCGGCAAAGAGGACACGCGCTTCTGGCATGCGGTGGCGGCAGTGCAGCTGGCGCATGAAGCGTCACTCGTTCATGACGACATCATCGACGGTGCGGTCCAGCGCCGTGGCGGTGTGACCGAACACGTGCGCCATGGTGTCGGCGCTGCGATCGTGAAGGGAGATCGTCTGCTGGCGGCGGGATACGCGGCGGCGGCGAGGACGGGCTCGATGTGGTTCGTGAATGCGTTCGCGCATGCGGTTGAAAGCACGATTGCGGGCGAAATGGAGCAGGGGCGGCGTCTGGGAGATGTGCTGACGATGGACGAGTACGAGCGGATCATCGCGCGCAAGTCCGGTGAGCTCGTCGCCTGTGCGTTTGCAACGCGGGTGCTGCTCGATGTCGATTCGCGTGCGATGCGCACATACGCGCTGGGTCTTCGCATTGGGTCGTTGTACCAGAAGGTGGATGACCTGCTCGATTATCTCCCGCGTCCGGATGCGGGCAAGCCGGTGTTCGGCGACTACCGGCAGGCGCGCTGGACGTGGCCGCTGCTCTTTCTTGGCATACCGTTCGGGGAAGACATCGAAGCGCGTCTGGATTATCGCGCGATTCGGCTTTGCGTTGAATACATCGAGCGGGAGGCGCGCGAAGTAATCGCCGATCTGGCCGGCATGGATGTCATCATCGGTCTGATCGAAGGTTGGGCCCGGACGGCGCGGGAAGCGGCGATCGAGTCGTGGCTTCTCCGTCGCTCCGAGGGGGCACTGAATCGCGCTTCGTACTTCTCACGCAACAGCAGGTCGTTCTCGTTTGCAGCGCGGCTGCTGCCGACCGATTACCGCAACGCCATCGAATGCATTTACGCGTTCTGCCGTTTCACGGACGACCTTGTCGATGACACCGATGAGGCACCGTTTCCCACGGAAGAGATCCTCGATTGCTGGGAGCGGATGGCCCGTCGCTCGCACTGGGGTGATGCCTCGGGCATTGCCGTCATAGACGACGCGATGCGGATGACGCCGGATTTCACGTTTCCCAAGCAGCTCATTGCGGGAATGCGCATGGACCTGGTCGGGCAACGCTACGAGACGATGGCGGATCTCGGACTTTATACGCATCGCGTAGCCGGTGTCGTGGGGCAGTGGCTCACCTCCGTCTTCGGCATCAGCGATCCGTGGGTGCTCGAGCGCGCGAACCGGTTGGGCCATGCCATGCAGCTGACGAACATTCTTCGTGATGTGGGAGAGGACTGGCGGCGCGGGCGGTTGTATCTGCCCCTCGAGCAGATGCATGCGCACGGCGTCGATCCGGCTGAAATTGCGCAGGTCGCCGAAACCGGTGTCGTCACACAGCGCTATCGAGCGCTGATCGACGAGCTGCTCGAGGAAGCGGACCGCGCCTATGCGGACGCGCGAGAAGCGATCCCCTACCTGCCGACGGGCGCGCGTCGTGCGATTTCGGCGGCTGCGCGCATTTATCAGGGCATACATGACTCCCTGCGGGCAAACGGTTACAACAACGGAACGCAACGCGCGCGGACGACGTGGCTCATGAAGGCACGCCGTGCACTCCCGGCGCTGCTGACGCTCCTGTTGTTGCTGGTAGCCAGACCGGCGCGCGCACAACTGGGCGCGGCCTGGGTTGCCGCGAGCGAAGACAGCAAGAGTATGCCCGCCGCCTGGGCGGCCGTGGAGCAGGCGCCGCCGGGCTCGGTGATTCGCACGGCCTATCACGGGGCTCTCGAGCTCCTCGAAGCACGCTACGGCAGCTGGCCGCCCGCCCGGCTGCGCCATGCCCGCGCGGGGTTCCGGCTCCTCGATCGCGCCGTGGAGGCCGCGCCCGACGATGTGGAAATCCGCTACGTGCGGCTCATGAGCTACTACTATCTGCCCGGCTTTTTCGGCAAGAAGGACATAGCGCGTGCGGATCTGGACGTCGTGAGAGAGCTGCTTCCGAGCGCGCGCGGCCGGATCCCCGCTGATGCATTTGCGGCAATCGAGAAATTCGTGGCACAGGACGGCCCGTGAGATCGTCGCGACTGGCGTGGTCGGCGTTCGAGCTGGCGTTCCGGCCATTCATGCGCACGCGCTTCGCACGCATTGCGATTGGCATCCGTGAGCCCGTCCCCGCCGATTTGCCCGTGCTTCTCGTCGCGAACCACTGCAGCTGGTGGGACGGCTTCTTGCTGCGCCAGCTGCAGCGGTCGATTCTTCCGGGCGGCGCTCTCTTCACTGCGATGCTGGAGTCGGAGGTGCAACGGCTCCCGTTTTTCCAGTTGCTCGGTGCCATACCGCTCGACCCCGCGAGACCGTCATCAATGCTTCGGCTTCTACGCGACACGCGGCGGCTCGCGCGCGCGGATCGCA
>JBBQYT010000369.1:0-3641 GCA_038208385.1 Longimicrobiales bacterium
ACGGCGGTACGCTGTTCCTCGATGAGATCGCGGAGCTGCCACTCGCATTGCAGCCGAAATTGCTGCGCGCACTCGAGTACGGCGAAGTCCGGCGCGTGGGCGCAACACAGCCGCGCAACCTCGATGTGCGCGTCATGGCAGCAACCAATCGCAACCTCGATGAAGAAGTCGCCGGAGAGCGCTTCCGCGAAGACCTGTTCTGGCGCCTGAACGTGCTGCACCTGCACGTACCGCCGCTCCGCGAACGCCCCGCCGACATTCCATTGCTTGCCGAGCACTTCCTCGAAGAGTCGGCGGACCAGCAACGCCCAGGTGCCGCGCAGCGTCGCATAATACCTGATGCTATGGCACTCCTTACCGCGTATCCCTGGCCCGGCAATGTGCGCGAGCTGCGCAATGCAATCGAGCGCGCAAGCACGCTCACAACCGGTGAGGAAATTCGTCCGGACGATTTACCGCCGCGGATTCGCGAAGCCGGTCGTGCGACTACGCTCGTGAACGATGCGTCGGCACGACACCTGTCATTGAAGGATCTCGAGCGCGCCTACATCCACGAAGTGCTGCGACAGACGGGCGGCAACAAGTCAAAGGCGGCGGAAATCCTGGGGCTCGACCGCAAGACGTTGTACCGGAAGCTGGAAGAGGGCGCCTAGCGAGCGATGTTGAGGCGCCACCGGACACAGTGGGGCATTACGCCACACCGCAAAAACTCTTGCAGGACAACACTTTGGTGGCGTTGTGCGACAATCAGCCCCGTCTTCGGGTTTGGAAGCATTGTCGTAAATCATTAAATAACAACGAGTTATAAATCGCCCCGGAACGGTCCGCGCATTGCCTTAGGGAAATGCGACCAACCCTCCGAGGGATCGTTCTGCTCGGGTGGCCCGCCCCCGGGCCACCCGAGATTTTTTTTGTTTCCTACCATCCTGCTTTCCACTCAAAAAAGCCTTGTACGGCCTGTTTTTTGCCCGCCTGTAGGGGGAAGACTACGTTGTTTCGACAACTTTTTCGGGAGTGACTTGCCGGGGCTCCCGGATTCCCGCCCATCGGCAGAAAAAGCAGGCACAAGTGGCAGACGAGAAGGCAGACATGCCTATCCTGGTCGTGGACGATGATCCGAGTTCATTGGACATCGTGCGTACGTATCTGGAAGCGCGCGGATATCAGGTAGTGACGGCGATGGATGGCAAAGAGGCGCTGGCGAAGATGGAAGCGGTTCGTCCGTGTCTGGTTTTGCTTGATGTGATGATGCCGGGGATGGATGGCTGGGAGGTTGCGCGGCTGATCAAGAATCATCCTCAGTTTGGCCGCAACGTACGCATCGTGATGTTGACCGCTCGCAGTGATTTCACGGACAAGCAAGAGGGTCTTCGATCAGGAGCGGATGACTACATCGTGAAACCGATCCGGCTCGAGGATCTCGGCCAGCGTGTCGAGCGGAACCTGAAGGCCCGCGAGGCCTCGGCGTGAAGATTCTTTCCCGGGTGACAAACGCGGAGTTACGAAAAAGCCTTAGTGATGCCGCGTTGCGATTGGGAGCCGATCTGGTGGATGGCGTTGTCGGCGCGAAGGCGGAGGAGGTGATGCGGCTGCGTCCGGATGTTGTTGTCGCGGAGGCAGGCGATGGTGCTGATATCGCGACCGTGCGTTCGGATGCACATTCGGCTGGGGTTGCACTTTTGCTCATGTGCACATCGTCGAGCGCGTGTGAGGACGGCTCTCTGCTCGCAAGCGATGAGTGGGTGATCCTGCCTGTGAGTCCGGAAGAGCTTGCACTGCGCATTACCTCCGCACAGAAGCGCATCGCCGGCGCAGCCGGCACAAAACAGACGGCGGATACTGCCGAGCTGCTACGCTACGAAGAGCTGCTATACGATAAACACACGGGCTTCCCTACACTGCCCGTGATGATTTCGCGTGCCCGCGAGCTGCTCGAGGGCAAGGGCGAGCTGACGGTTCTCTACATCCACTTCGTCTGGTACGAAAAGATCGAAGAGATTTACGGCTGGCAGAAGCTGGATGATGTACTCGAGACCACTGCGAATGCGATCAAGGATTTTTACAGTCACGAGCACACGACGGCCGAGAACATTGCAATGGTTTCGCACATTGCAGACGACGACTTCATTCTCTTCACGCAGATTGCGGCATCCGCCGAAGTTGCGGAGAACCGCGTCAAGGCATTGTCGCAGCGGCTCGAGAATTCGCTGCGCGCGCGCGTCGAGGAGACGCACGGCGAGGATATCGCGACATTGTGCGGAATTTATGTGGGCGCGGGCACTGTCTTCCGCAATCCGAAGATTCGCACCGAGCGTTTGATCTATCGGGGTATTCGCGAAGCTGCGCAAGCTGCACGTGGCGCAGAGGAGTGGGAGCGGCTTCGCAAAGTCGCAGACCTCAAGACGACGATCCGCGAGGGTGCGGTCTTTATTGAGTATCACCCGATCATCGTGACTGCGACCGAGGAAGTGTATGGCTACGAAGCTCTGGCGCGTGGCGTAAAGCGTGAGCTTCGCTCGCCCGAAGTGCTGTTCGAGGTTGCCGAAGAAGCGAACATGCTGTGGGAGCTGAGCCGTCTGCTGCGCCAGCGTGCAGTGTCCGGCATCATCAACGACCTGAAGGACGGACAGTTCCTTTTCCTGAACATCGATCCGCACGATTTCGATGATCCGACGTTCCGCGATATGGATCCTGCGGAGATGGGAATCACCGACCCGGGCAAGGTTGTGCTGGAGATCACCGAGCGCACAGCGATCAAGGACTATCCCCGCTTCCAGGAATACCTGGCTGCGTTTCGTGCGCGTGGCTTCCGTTTCGCAGTCGACGATGCGGGCAGCGGATACGCAGGCCTCGGCTCGATCGCAAACTTGAATCCCGACTACATCAAGCTCGACATTTCGCTGATCTCGAACATCGATACGAACTTCCTGAAACAGAATCTCGTCGAGACGATGGTTGGGTTTGCAGAGACGCACGGCGCGCAGGTGATCGCCGAAGGCGTAGAGCGTCGCGAAGAATTCGAGACCGTGAAAGAACTGGGAGTCCACCTCACCCAGGGCTTCCTGTTCCACAAGCCGAAGTACGCCGGCCTAGATCGGCCTGCCTGATCGTGGTTTAATCGGTTCACACAGAGAGCATCGGTTGCGACGCTGGTTCCGGCGCTGCGCGCTACGCGTGCAGATCCACTGGTGGCATTCAAGACGCAGTAAAGCGCTCGATGGATAAAGTCGCGCCTGTTTATCGCGAGTGCTTCACCGGGTGTGCGTGGAATCGCGCGGAATTCGCACAGGCGCAGGCGGCGCATCGAGGGGACGGCCGTTGCTCCCCGGTCCAAGATTAGTCTTCATGCTATCGACCGGTGTGCCGAGAAGCGGCGGTTTTATGCTGTCGGCCTTCGGTGCGACGTATTCCGCCCGATCGAGCGCGGCGAGGGTGAAGTTGCTGCCTGGATTCCATATGACCCACTCCGTGAGTCCACTGTCGTACACGGCCTGCTTTTCCGCGCGAATCTCCTTCTCACCGTATTTCGGCAGACCCATGCTGAAGTCCTGCAGCCACGGCCGGATCAATGCACCATTCGGTACGTTGTCCGTACGATGGCGCGCCCACTTCATCGCCGTCCTGATGATTGTGTATGGCTC
>JBBQYT010000370.1:0-3640 GCA_038208385.1 Longimicrobiales bacterium
CATGTACGATTTGCCGGGTCGCCTGAGATCGACGTCCGAGACAGCAAACCGGTCATCGCCTGAAATTGCTGCTTCGACCATCTGCATTCGGAGCGGCGCTGGCGTCAGCGGCAACATTGCCTTGTGGGGCGGGACCGCTGCCGGGACGAAAAGGACGCGATCGAGAGCAAGAGCCTCGTACGCGTCCTGTGCCACAATGAGATGGCCGACATGCGGAGGGTCAAATGTCCCTCCGAATACGCCGATTCTCACGTTCCGTTGGCGACCGAAAGGCTTGCGACAGACTTTGCCTCGGAGGACGACGGATAATCCTTCAGCAGCCGGTCCCTCGCCGCCGCCGCCTCTTCCTTGTAGTTGAGCTTCTGGTACGTCTCGACCGTGCGGAACAGGGCGCGCGGGGCAGCAGCCGTGCCGGGATAATCCTTTACCGTCGACTCGAAGTAGATGAGCGCCGAGTCATAGGCTTTGCGGCCGAAGTAATACTGGCCCGCCATGAACTGCTTCTCGGCCAGCTTCTCCTTGAGCTCCTTTTCGATCTCCTGCGCGCGCGGGACGAACTCACTGGACGGATAGTACGTGATCAGCGCCTCACAGTGGTCGATCGCGGACGTGGTATACGTCTGATCGAGCGCGACAACGGGCGAAAGCTTGTAATACGCCTCACACACCTTGAAGCGCGAGTCGTCTGCATAGTTGCCGGACGGATAGTCGGTAGCCAGGCGCGTGAACTCCGCAGCCGCTGTCACGAACTCCTTCTTGCCCAGATACGCTTCCGCCATGTGGAAGCGCGCCTCCTGCGCCCTCGGATTGTTCGGATACTCGAGGCTGAATCGCTCGAAATCGGTAGTCGCATCGTTGTACTTCTTCGCCTGCAGCTCGCTCAGTGCCTTCGCGAACAGCGCGTCCGCACCGATCTGCTCCTGCGGCTTTGCACTCGCGCATCCTGCCAGCACGACAACTGCGGCAACAGCCGCCAATGATCCTCGCATCATCCCTCGAGCAACGGAAATTGACCCACGGGGCTGCGACAGATACACCGCGTGGGTAAAGCTGTTTCAAAAATGCTGCATGACACAGGCCGCCACCATAGCTGGTCTGGCCACCTTAACTTCTCAACGGCGGGCGAACGCAGGCGCAGGCGCAGACCAACTTCGGCTGACGAGGCGGGCATGGGCCTGGGAAAACGCCAAGTACCCACGCGAGCTCGCCTGCTTTAGGGTTTATGGCCGGGGCAGCGGCGGTGCCGGCGCAGCGGGCGGAGCCGCAGGGACTGCCGGGGCTCCGAAACGCACTTCGTCGATTCGCTTCTGGGTTTTCTCGACCAGCTGGCCGGTGCGGAGCGGGTTCAGCTCCAGCACCCTGTTGAAAGCGTCGAGCGCGTCATAGCTCCGACCCAGTGCGAGGAGGATTTCGCCGCGCTCGTACCAGGCCTGGTCCTGTGCGTTCTGGGGCACGCCGAGCGCGATCACCGTGTCCGCAAGTGCAAGCGCATCATTCAGTTGGCCGGCCTTGTGCGCGTCGCGCGACATCGCGAGGCTGCAGTTCCCGATGTGGTAGCGGGCCTCATCAGACTTGGCGCCTCTGGGTACCAGACGCAGGTAATCCCGGAAGTATCCCGATGCTTCGCGACAATTGCCCTGTGCTTCCTGGATCGTGGCAATCGCGAGCTCCAGGTCGGCGGCCGAGTCGGGCGCCTGCCGGGTGAGCGCTCTCTCGAAAAAGGCGAGGGCGCGCTCGGCGTCGCCCGTACTGGCGTAGTAGCGGGCGAGCGGGGCCGCGAACTGCGGCACCGACAGCCCGGGCTGCAACGCCAGCGCCGCTTCCAAAGCGCTCGCCATCCCGTAGCGGTCGCCGCGCGCAAACGACTGGCGGGCAAGCGTCACGTAGTCAAAAACGGCCTGGTCCGTAAACTCGCCCGATCGCTCCAAAAGCTTCGTATACGTCTGGCGGGCGGGCAGCAGCTGGCCGGTCTCCGCATACGCGTGCGCGACTCTCAGCAACAAGTCCGGCTCGTTCTCATGATGTCTCAACGCCAGGCGATATTCGGCGAGGGCGCTCGTGTAGTTCGAGTCCGCCCAGAAGCGGTCGCCGCGGGCAACAGAGCTTTCGCTGTTCTGGCATCCGGTCAGCGCGATCGCAAACGCAAAAACCGCCGTCCAGCGGCGTGCGTGCGAAGCGATCGGGGCTTTTCGCATGGGTGCACCCGGCGCAGGACGGCGCCAGGCCGGGCCGTACGGACCGATCAGGCGTTTGCCTTTCGCTGCGCCATGGCCAGGTAGGCGCGGACCTGCGGGTTGCCGGGCTGCTGCTGGCCGGCGACTTCCCACTCGGCGCGTGCTTCGGCCGTCTTGCCTCTGCGGTGGTGCACGAGGCCAAGGTTGAGGCGCGCTGCGATGAAGCGGGGATTGAGGTCGAGCGCAGCGTGCAGCTCGGCCTCGGCGGTATCAAGATCGCCGAGCTGCATGAGCGCCGTGGCGAGCTTGTTCCGGATGTCGAGGAAGCGCGGCCTGAGCTCGAGTGCGGCGCGGTACTGCTGCACTGCCTCCGTGGCGCCGCCAGCCTCCAAGTAGAGGTCCCCCAACGACATGTGGGCATTGGCAAGACGTGCTGTGACGGCTGCGGGAAACGCAGCATTACTCTTTGTCTCGTGCTTCCAGGCCCGCTCGAAGGAATCGGCGGCCTCATCGTAGCGGCCGAGCTCGTTCAGCGTGATCGCGCGGTTGAGGTGCGCCTCGACGTAGCCCTCATTCAACTCGATCGCGCGCTCGAACTCTTCCAGGGCGGCCTCGGGCTGCCCGAGGAAGCTGAGGGAGAGCGCAGCGAAGTGGTGAATGTCGGCAAATGTCGGTTGCCGCTGCAGGATCTCGCGGAAATCCGTGAGGGCAGCGAGGTAGTCGCGCCGCTCATAGGCCTGTCGGCCGCGCAGCATCAGCTGTTCGAGAGGGAGGTCCATAGCTGGAAGATATCGGATCGGTCGAATCAGTGCGAGATCCCCCTGGTGGGGATCACGCGCGGACGCGGAGAGGTGCGGGGGGTGTGCCTGAAACGGCCATGGTCAGGGGCAGGACGGAGTTAGCGACGAAGTGCTTGTACAGGATGTGTGTGATGATGAGGTGTGCGTCTTCGACGATCTGCATGTCGTGGACGGCGACGACGAGCGCGGTGTGCGCGATTCTGGCGAGACGTCCACCGTCGAATCCGGTCAGTCCGATCGTGTGTGCGCCGCTGTCATTGGCGAGCTCGACGGCGCGCAGCACGTTCTCGGAATTGCCGCTGCCCGAGATCGCGATGACGAGGTCGCCCTGCTGGACGAAATTTCTGAGCTGCTCGACGAAGACGGAGTCGTATCCGATGTCGTTCGAGTACGCGAGCATTGTCGGCACGGCGTCATTCAGGCAGACGACGCGAAAGCGGTCATCGCCGGCATCACGCGTGCCCATGTTGAGATCGCATGCGAGATGAGACGCGGTGGCTGCGCTGCCGCCGTTGCCGAAGACGTAGATGCCGGCGCCACGAGCACGCGCGTCATCGAGGAGTCCCGCAATGCGCGAAAGAGTATCAAGCGGAAGCGCCGATAGTGCGGCGCGCTCCCGCTGCAAGTAATCCTGGGCCGTCTGATTCAGGCCATCTCGTGAGACCA
>JBBQYT010000371.1:0-3623 GCA_038208385.1 Longimicrobiales bacterium
TTGCGCAGGCAGGCTGTAAAAAGATGTGTAGCCTCGAGGGGAGTTTCGTCTGCACTCAATGCGATGACAGGAAGATCGACGGGGAGCTCTTCTCGCAGGATGGTCGTAGCGACAACGCCGTCGAGGATGGGCATCATCAGGTCCATCACGACAGCGTGGGGGCGCTGTTGGCGCGCAATGTTGACTGCTTGGAGTCCGTCACACGCCTCGACCACCGTAAAACCGGCGTGTCGGAGCGCTGTTGCGAACAGAAAACGACAATCCCAATCGTCGTCTGCAATCAATACTGTCTTTCCATCACCCATTTGTGCAGCCTCCGGTTACGCGAAGGGCATTCGCGTCTCAGAGGCTGCATCGCCAGGGAGAGGACAACTCTTTTCTCGTGAACGACAATTGTGAAGCTAGACGTGCAGCGCCGCAATGTGCAATGCTGCAAACAATATTGTTGCCCGTTTATTGAGTCACGACTGGTTTCGGTGGCTCGGGCTGCTGCAGGAACTCCGGTGCACACATGCCGAGTGAAATGCTTTCCCCTGCGCCCGCGAGTGGTGCACTGGGAGACGCATCGAGGCGAATGCCGAGCATCGCATCGCTATTTGGATCGGTGGCGTGAATTACGCAAAATGCATCCGGTCGCGATGCAATCACCGGTGTCAAATACGCGCTGGACAGCCCGTCCAAATGATCGAGGACGACAAATCGCGCGCCAGCGTTCTTTGCAGTCTTCAGGAATTCGCTGAAGTCACGCGTCATCGGATACGGCCTGCCGGTTCTTCCACTCAATACGTAGAACATGCGGTCTTTGCGTGACAGCACTACTGCATCCCTGGGCAGCGAATCGCGCGTCCATTCGGCGAGCCCGAAGAAATCCTGCCACTGCCCGGCGAGGCAGGCGTAGGGGCGTCCGGCAAAGTATTCGACAGTGCAGACGTTGCCGATGCGCACTTCTGATATGATTCGGGGCGATGCGAGGAGCAGCACAAATGCAGTCGCGAGTGCGCCGAAGGCCGGCGCCGTCCGCACTGATAGTTTGCCGGCAATGAAGACGAGGCCTTCGCCTGCATAGCTCAGCACGAGTGGCAGGGCGGGCAGCAGGAATCGCTCACCGGACCAGACGGCAGGCCACACGTAGAGGAGGCCGATGTAGAGCGGATAAAAGAAGTCCGCGACGCCCGGTTTCCGCAGGCGCCGCACCCAGCCGACGATGGACAATACAGCGACGAGCAGACCGAGGATCGCCAGGGAGGCGTTGGTCTGTCCGGTCAGCAGGATTGGCGTATGTGTGAACAGATACTTTGTGTTGTTGTCCCATGCGCGTGTAAACAGGTCGGTTATGTGTGCGCGGCCGAGCTCGGGTGCGTACGGGTTTACGGACCAGAATTGTTGAACGTAGTCGACGCCGCCCTTCAGGTTGTGCGCGCGCAGCCACCAGAAGAACATGAGCGGGATGAGCACGCCGGCGAAAATCGCGAGCTGCTGCCAGCGTCGCCGGAAGGCAAGCCACGCGATGGCAGCAACGACGAGGGGCAGGCCTGCGGAGCGTGTGAAGTACGCGAGCACGCTTGCAATGACTGCGATAGCAAAACGTTTGTCATCGCTTCTGCGCAGGCGCTCGAATGCCCAGAGTGCGAGCATTGTGAATGCCCAGAACGGGACGTCGGAGAGCTCCCAGTGACTGAGCTCGAGCACGCCGGGACTCACCGCGAGCAGAATGCCTGCACCGAGCGCAATGCCGGACCTCCGGCGACGACGCAGCCACAGGTAGGAGAGTGCAACTGCGGTTGCGGAGAACAGGACGATGATGAGCTTGAGGCCGACCCAGCTTTTTATGCTGAGCGAAAATGCGAGCGCAATGATCAGCGGGAAGACGGGTGGATACTGTGTGTGTGCTGGATGCGCCGGATCATACAGCTCGAGATACTTGTGCTCGTGGAGCAGCGAGTTGGCGAGTGTCATGTAGCCGGCGTTGTCACCGCCGGTGAACGGTGCCGGCATAAAGGACAGCAGGCAGAGCAGCACGTGCACGGCGACGAGCACCAGGACAGTGTTCAGCGCAGGTGCGTTTGCAATGCGATCAAGGAATGCCACTCCGACTGGCGCGCGTTCCGGCTGCTTCACGCGCGCGGACGACCTGCGCGCCTGGCGCGCTGATGATGATTGTTTGGCAGCCATGGGACTATCGCCGTGAGCGCGCGAGCCAGACGGCGGCCGCTTCCTGCATCAATGGCTCGCCGCCCCACGCAGTGAGCACGTCGGGACCGGGCAGCTCGCCCGCGAGTCTTTCGTGACCGAAAAGCACAATCGTCGGATGCCCCGACGCATCGGCCGCGCGCTTCACGGCCTCGAGTGCGCTCTCCGAAAGGCCGGGCCTCTGCTTCCACGCGCGAATGTCCGCATACACCGCAATCATCACCGGCAATATCTCTTCCGGCACGTGATGCGTGCGCACAGAGACGCCCGCATGCACGAGCGTGTCGTGCAGGTACGTGCGTGGTCCCGACGGATTGGGTCCGCCAATATCATCATCGATCGTCACGAGCTCGATTGCATCGCCGGCAATGTGCGGATCCCCGCGCGTCTTGCGCAGTGTGCGCACGGCCACGTTCAGCGCCCACCTGCGGTCCGAGTGACCGCCCCACTTCAGGTGCAGCTGGCTCTGCGCGCTCTCTGCAGCCGAGCCAATGCGTGCGAGTGCTTCCTCGACGCGCGCACGGTCGAGCGTTTTGCCTAACGCGCTCTCCAGGAGCGCACTCATTCCCGTGACATCCTGCGTATAGAGCAGCGCATCGCAGCCGGCCTGCAATGCGCGTACCGTTGCGGACACACCATCGCCGGCCTGCACGCCGGCCATGTTCATTGCATCAGTGACGACGATACCCTGGAAGTGCAATTGCCCGCGCAGCAGCTCCGTGACGATCGGGCGCGACAGCGTCGCCGGCGTTTTATCGTCATCCAGTGCAGAAAATGCTACGTGCGCAGTCATGATCGAATCGACGCCCGCATCGATTGCTGCGCGAAACGGCAGCAGGTCCTGCTCGAGCTCGAGATGAGTCGCGTCGACCGTTGGCAATTCCGCATGCGAGTCGCAAAGTGTGCGGCCGTGACCGGGGAAATGCTTTGCGCAGGCGAGGGACCCGCCGGCGTGACAGCCTTCGATCCACGCGCGGACATGTCGCGCGACATCCTCGGGCTCCGTGCCAAACGAGCGTGTGCCGACGATCGGATTGCGGGGCTCGAGATCGACATCCGCGTTCGGCGCGAAAATCCAGTTGATGCCGAGCGCGTGTGCTTCGCGCGCAGTGAGCTCGCCGGCACGGCGCGTGACTTCTTCATCATCCAGCAGGCCGAGAGCGACAAGCGGTGGCAATGATATCGCGCCGCGGAACTGCTGGCCTGCGCCGCGCTCGAGGTCAGCACCGATGAGCAGCGGGTGCGGCGCGCGCTCGTGCAGCTCCGTAGTCAGCTCCTTCACCTGCTCGGCGATGCCGCCAAAAATAATGAAGCCACCAACACCAGTGCCGAGTGCACGCTCGATGAGGTCACGCTCGTGCGCGAAGCCCGACTCATCACTCCAGCGAATCGCGGGGAACAACAAACGGCCGACATTCATCGCGGTTTTGCTT
>JBBQYT010000372.1:0-3623 GCA_038208385.1 Longimicrobiales bacterium
GCAACGTCGCCCGTCATGGGCGGGTGAATTACGATCGTTCGATCCTTCGTATCGTCGCTCATGACTCGACTCATCATGTGTGTGAATCGCACACAAAAACGGAAACCGCCGCACACGCGCGGACGAACTTCGAGCGGTCCAGAACGCCAGATTCATGCCCTCGTAGATTGCTGTCAATTCTGGCTTGAACGTTGCGTTGCGACCCGTGTCAAATCTTCTTTTACGCAGCGAGAATTGTACATGGTCAAGATCATCGCCGGCGTCTCCGCGACGCTCACAATCGTCGCAGGAATCTCCCTGGCTAGCCCCCGTTCTGCGAGCGGCATACAACTGGGCGCGGTCACCAACACCTCTTCCGCGCAGGACACCATGCCACCCGCATTCGTACCGCAGATCATGCGCGAGCGCGACCCTGCATCGCGCGAGGAGACCCGCAGGATATACATGAGCGCTGCGCGCGCCGCGTGGGCCGCGGTGCAGCACAGAGCATCGCCTGTTACGGCCCTTGTCAACTCGCAGCCGGACTGGCAATACCCGACCACGTGGGATATCGGCAGTGCAATGGCAGCCTACTATTCTGCACGCGGCCTCGGGCTCATGACGGAGCAGGAATACCTGCGCACGATGAATCTGCTACTGAACACCGTCTCGCACCTGCGACTCTATAACAACATCGCATACGGGCGGAGTTACGATGCGAAGACTGCGCAGCTGGTGACCGATGACGGCAAGCCGAGCGACACGGGCAGCGGCTATTCGGCGATCGACGTCGGCCGGCTTCTCGTTTGGTTGAAGATTGTCGCTACGCGTGATCCATCTCTCGAGACTGCCGCTGCGGCTGCGGCGCACCGCGTCGATCCGAAGCGAATCATCAAGAACGGATACCTCTTCGGCGAGACGATTACGGCTAAAGGACTCGCTGCATTTCAGGAAGGCAGACTCAGCTACGAGCAGTATGCCGCGACGGGGTTCGCGCTGTGGGGAATGCGCGCGGACAGCGCGCTGCACGGCGAGTATAACGCGGTGCCGATCAAGGTCCACGGGATTCCGCTCACGGCGGACAAGCGCGGGCTGGACCGGCTGACAAGTGAGGGCATTGTGCTGCAGGGTCTCGAGCTCGGTTGGACCGGAATGCTCGAGGACCTCGCCTGGCAGACTCTGGCCGTGCAGGCCCAGCGTTATCACGAGACAGGTGCACTCACCATGGCTTCCGAAGATGCCATTAGCCTCGCTCCGCACTACTTCTATTACTACTGCGTGTACTGCGATGGAAAACCGTTTGTGATCAACGTGCACACGCCAGGGATCGAGTTGGACGAGCCGCGTTGGTTGAGCACGAAAGCAGTTTTTGCGTGGCATGCGCTGTTCCCGAGCAAATACACGGCACTGGCGATGGCTGCGGACAAGGCTGCGCTCGATCCAGTCAAGGGATGGGCGACCGGAGTGTTCGAGAAGACCGACAAATCGACCAATACCTTTGCGCTGAATACGCAGGCCATCATTCTCGAATCTGCACTCTACAACCAGCTTGGCAGGCCACTCCTCATCGCTGCGCAAAATCCATGAGCACGGCAAAGTCCACGTGTACGTACGGCCGCGTTGTTTGGCTTGAACTTTGCCCTACGCCATGGTCCAATCGCGGCGTGATGCGGCTCCGCATTCAACGACTTCTCACCGCGTACAACGGGGAGCGTCGAGCCACTGTGGACGTATAGGGATGAGACCAATGACTAGCACGAAGATGGGGGCGAAGATTTTCGCCATCGCAATAGTAACGTCGTTTGCAGCGGCAGAGAGCGCCGCTGCACAATGGTCCGCCGGCGCGTTCGGCGTTGCCGAATACGACACCAAGCAAACTCTCCTGCTGCTCGCTGGCGTCAGCGCGAGCCCGAAAGGACTCGGGGTGAAGCCGCTGCTCAGCCTGCAGGCCCATAGCCTCGGCTACGCGTCCGGCTCGTCCCGCACCAACGTATTCTCAGTCCGCCCCGCTGCCGGCCTGATCGACAACTACAACGGTGGCGCTGTCTACGGCAGCGTCGGATACGCCTTTACGAGCAACAACATTGCGGGCCCTGTCGTGGCTGCAGACCACGGGGACGGCCTCGATGTCAATGCGGGTTGGGACTACTGGGGAACGGGTGGCCGGATGGGCTACCAGGTGCTCGGCAGCTACAACTTCGGCAGCAAATCATTCTGGGGACGCGCCGGCGCAACTACGCTACTCTCAAAACATGGCGCGAGCTCATCACGAATTGGCGCCGAGGTCGCCTATCTCAGTGGCGTCGGGTACAGCGCAGTACAGCCGGGCGGTGTCTACGAATGGCACTTTGCTGGCGGCCAGGTCCTGGGTGCCGGCGCGGGCGCAAAGTTCATCGGCAACGGCGGCGGTACTGCCGCATACTTCAAGGGCCAATTCTACATTCCCATCGCGCACTGACCGGCGTTCGCAAACGAAAAAAACCTGCCGCTGTCATCGACAACGGCAGGTTTTTCGTCTTCTATATTTCTCGATCTTCTCTAGTTGTTCATCGCCACTGTGCGATTGTTGCTCCGGCTCGCAAGACCAACCGCAAACTCTGCCCACCATGTGCCGGCCTGCGGACCACCATTGCACGTACCGTCCGATTCGCCCGGCTGCTTGATCCAGAGCAGTGCGTCGACAAGTGGATTGTTCGTGCGCGTCGTCGGTGCGCTGCCGAGCGCCTGTCCACTCGGGTTGCACCACTGTGCCTTCGACGTCCCCCCATTGCCGTTCCTGCTCGTGTCGATCACGAAATGCTTGCCGCCAACCAACCGCGACAGCTCCGTACCGAATGAAATGTTGTCACTCGTCAAAAAATAATTCGACACGTTCAGCGAGAACCCATCAGCTTGATCGATACCTGACTTGTGCAGTCGATCCGCAATTACGTCGGCCTTCACCCAGTGTGCATTCCCGGCATCAAGATAGACAAACGCTCCGGCACTTTTCAGCGTCCGGACCGCATTCTTCAGCATCGCGAACCGTTCCTCGCGCCCACTCGCCGAAAGACACTCACTGCCCGCGACTGCATCCGGCTCGAGAATCACAATCGCCGTGCGTCCCCGGACACCGTCCGCGAACGAGCGGATCCATGCGCCATACTTCTGCGCATCACCCGCCCCACCCGCCGAATAGCTGCCACAATCCCGGTGCGGAATGTTGTATGCCACCAGCACCGCAGCCGCTCCCTGCGCCGCTGCCCGGCTCGTCGCATCACGTACATCGCGAGCGATGTCCGAATTCCACCCGCCGAACCACTTCGCCGTCGGCTGCCCCGCGATGTATCGCATCAGCGCTGCATCCGCCGGCCGACTCTTCCCCCATGCGTCCGCCTGCTTCGCCGCCAATGACCCCGCCTCTACATAAAGCCGCACATTGGACAGCGCAGTCGTCGGATCGCCCGCGCCAGGCTCGGCCCCATGTGCTGCCGAGTACGAGCCGGTCAACCCAACAAAACTGAACGTGACCATGCGACCTACACGTCGAATAGATATGCAACGAATCATGTTGCCTCCCGGTAGTCCGGCCAGCATAACGCACAAAAAACTCAGTACGCCTTAGCCCCGTGACTTTGCGTGGCCGCTTTTCAGCGGCATTGCCC
>JBBQYT010000373.1:0-3620 GCA_038208385.1 Longimicrobiales bacterium
ATTGGGCAGCGAGGCGCGCGGGATCGACGAGGTGCGTATCCATCCGCATTGCGTTGCACGCAGCCTCTCCATTCTGGACGCTTTCGCAACCAACTTCCGGGTGAGTCGCGTCGGCGTCGAGCGCACGCTACAACTTCACGGCGTTACCCTCCGCGAGCGCATCCTGACTCCGCCCGACGCTCCAGGCGTGGTCATCGAATGGTCCGCGTCGCAGGAAACGGAGATCGAGCTGCACTGGTTTGCGGACAGTGTGGCTGTCATTCGCCAGGATGTTGGCGTTCTCGTGCTCGAACATCCTTCAGGCGATGAAGTCGTCTACGAAGTGGACGCTGCCAATACGGAGATGCGCGTCCGCGAAATGAATGACAGCAACATCGTCGAAGTGACTTGTCGCGCGGGTGTCGGTAGTGATGGTGCGAGGCTGATCATCGCCGGCGGGTCAAGTGACGCGATAGAGTCCGCGCTGCAAATCCTGAGACAGCCTGCCTCCCTCGCCGCTGCCCGCAAAGGCGTACTCTCCCGCATGCAGCGCGAACGTCTGGGTGTGCGCACACCCGACTCGTCGATCGATGACGCAATTGCATGGTGCGCACACGGTCTGCGCTCTTTTGCAGTCGATCTTCCGGGCGATGGCGTTTCGCTCGTGAGCGGATACTGCGTGGGTACAGCGCCGGCATTCGTCACGCGCGACGCTGTCTGGACAGCGCTCGGATTGCTTGCCACCGGTGAAACCGCGCTGCCACTCGACGTGCTACGATTCGCTCTCGCACATCAGGATTCGAGTGGGAGAATTGTCGAAGCAACAACGAGCGAAGCGACCGCGTTGTTTCTTCTGCTCGTGGCGCGCTACACGTCCTGGACCGGCGACTTCGCGTTTGCAAGCCACGCGTGGGAAGGGATCGGGCGCGCGTGCAATGCACTGACGGGAGAACCGGATTCGCCTTCGGCGACGGCTGTGCTGACGCGCATTGCTCTGACCGAAATTGCGCTCGTCGCGGAAGCATTGGGCAAAACACAAATCGCAGCAGACCTGCGCGCGAGTGCAGGGAGCGCAGCAACGCCTGCGAGCGTGGAGCCCGTGCCGACGACGACGCGCGCGCGCGTCGCATTGCCGGTTGCAGGAGAGAACGCAGCCAGGCCCGAGCGCGCAGCAGAACCCAAAACGCCAGTAGCGCCATCACTTCTCGCAGCGCTTTCAGAATGCGGACCGTGCAGTGAGCTGGCTGCGGGCAGGACAGCGGCAGGCTTCGAGCACTGGCACGCACTCGCGAGCTCGTGTTTCGCAAACGAAAAAGGTGCCTGGTCGGATGGAGCATGCGCAGACGCATCCGAGCCGGCCGCGCTGCTCATGCTGTCATTCGTGCACGGAATTCTGGGTGCGGAGCCCGATGCGGCAAAACATCGTTTGGTATTGCGACCGCAAATCCCGACGGACTGGGCTTCACTCGAGGTAAATCACCTGCGCGTCGGTGAGGCGGACATCTCGATGGTCTTTCAGCGTGAGGGTCGAAAAATGAAGTTCACGCTCGATCAGCGTTCAGGCGGAGTCCCCGTGCGCGTGATCTTCGAGCCGATTGTGGACGCGATACGCATCGCGTCCGCTCACGTCGACGGACAGCCTGCGGAGCTGGATCCGCGGCCCTTTGGCGACCGTATTCTAGTGCCTGTGCAAATCGTCCTGGATCATGCCCGGGTAGTGGAACTGTCCTTTAGTTGACCCTGCGACCTCTGTGTGAAACAACGCCCGCCCGATCGTTGCCCAGAGAAAAGCCCATAAAAGAAAAATCCGCCCCGAAAGGCGGATTCTCCTGGTACTGAAAGCGTGCTCGACTTCAGTCTATGATCTTGCCGTCGTCGCTCAGGAGCTGTCTCAGGTGTCCGGGTCGGTCAGTGACCGCGGTGCGGATAATTGAACGTGCGTAAGTAATTCTCTGTTCATCACTTAACTCGTTCACCACCGAGATTGGAGCGCCGTAACGAAGGAGCAGACGCTTGGCGTCCGTGGCCACAGTGTCGTCCATCGGTCCTCCTCATATAGGTCGTTTTCCGCCTTCAATATACCGTTTCCCAGCCCCTCCTGCAACGTTCCAAACCTATGCAGCGCGCGGTCCCACGCGCCTTGTAAGGCACCTCTCATGCAGACTACTGTAGGGCATGATGGCACACGCACGGCGATTCGCTTTCGGCCGATTCTGCTATGGATTGGCCCCAACACTACGCCGAATTTGGATTCGGGGGGGGGCCGGCGCCCGTGCGCTTGCGCCTGCGCCCGCCCGTTGTTGGCTTGCCGCCGGGCCCGTACTTGCATTGGCCCTCATCCTGGCGGTGTTCGCTCCGGTTCAAACCTCAGCCCAGAACTTCCGGGGCAAAGTTGTCGACCAGGCAGACGGGCATCCGCTCCGCTCTGCGGCCGTCTTTCTCATTGACTCCCTTGGCAAAGAAACCGAAAAAAAGCCCGAGCTGACGGACTCCGTGGGTGGCTTCCGTCTCGATGCTCCCGATGAGGGTCGCTATCAGATTCGCGTAACGCTCATCGGCTACAATGGCGGCTTGAGCGACACGGTCAGGATCGGCGAGCATGAGCGCATCGAGGTCGAGCTCCAGCTTTCAACGCAAGCGATCGCGCTCGCGCCCATCATCGTCAAAGCCCACAAGAAGCTGCCGGAACATCTCGAGATGGTGGGCTTCAATCAGCGACGCAAAAACGGTTTTGGTACGTACGTAGACCGGAAGATGATCCGGGGCATCGGTGTGGGGACTTTGCTCGATGTTCTGCGGTTGGCGCCGGGTGTGATCGTGAGTCCGGGCGGCTTTAATGGTCGTGGCGAGGTGATGATGGCGCGTTCGGCGGCGCTGCATTGCCGGCCGACTGTGTATCTCGATGGCACTCCGGTTCAACAGGGCGGGACAGGCGGCAATCGGTTCGGTATGCCGGATCCGCGTCTCGAAGATTTGCTCGATGCGGACGATGTCGCAGCAGTGGAGATCTATCGTGGTGAGTCGGAGCCGCCGATCGAGTACAGCGGCAAGCAGGCGCGGTGTGGTGTGATTCTCATCTGGTCGAGGACCGAAGAAGACAAACCGGATGCCGAATGAGCGCTACACTCTTGTATACGATGGGACTTGTGGTGTGTGTCAGCGCTTCGTCGATCGTTTGCGACGCTGGGACAGCGATCAACTTCTCGAGATCGTAGCCTCACAGGCGCCGGGTTTACAGGCGCGCTTTCCGTGGATTCCAGCCGAAGCTTACACCGCATCGATTCAGCTCATCGCGCGTGACAATCGCACGTGGCAGGGCGCTGCCGCGATCGAGGAGTTGCTGCGTGTATTGCCCAGAGGGCGATGGATTTCGTGGTTATTTGTCCTGCCGTTTGCGCGTCCGATTGCAGAGCGTTTTTACCGCTGGTTTGCGCGCAATCGCTACCGATTGGGCTGCGGCACGCACTGCGCGCTTCCCCCGACGGAAGCGTCTCTCGATTAATTGCGGAAATAGTAAACGACCGCACCGATTGCGAGTACGGCGGTGCCGAGCGATGATTGCAGTGGATATGCGATGACGGCGCTCAGCACAGCGGCTGCAGCAGCCAGTACAAAAAATCCGGGCAGCCAGGGATTCAGTG
>JBBQYT010000374.1:0-3611 GCA_038208385.1 Longimicrobiales bacterium
GGTCCTCCCTTTGTTTCGCGGGTGGGCGAGGCGCTGGTGAAGATTGCGCACGCAATGGAGCCGGACATCGTCATTGCGAGCGGCGATTTTACGCAGCGCGCGAAGCGCGAGCAGTTCATCGCAGCGCGTCAATTTCTCGACCGCCTGCCTGACGTTCCGACTATCGTGACACCGGGCAATCACGACGTTCCGGTCTATCGCTTAGCGGAGCGTATGTTCCAGCCGTACGATCTCTACAAGGAATTCATCTCGAAGGACCTCGATTACGTGCTGCGGCGCGATGACGTCGTCATCGTGTCACTCAATTCGACGAAACCATTGCACGCGATTACGAACGGGCGAATTGACGAGTCACAGCTCGAGTTTTGTGCGATGGCGCTTCGGACTACACCGCCGGGCGTGCCGCGTATTGTGGTCGCGCATCATCACTTCGCGCCGGCTCCGGACTACGAGGGCGGACAGGTCATGCCGAATGCCCAGCGCGCGATGGACGTGTTCACGGAGCTGAAGGTCGACCTCGTGATGGGCGGGCATCTGCATCGTGCGTACATCGGGAACTCACTGGATGTGTATCCGGGGAAGGACCGCGAGCATGGCGTGATCATCGTGCAGGCGGGTACGGCCACATCGCGGCGCGGGCGTGCGCGTGAAGCAGAGAAGAATTCGTTCAATCTCATTCGCGTCGCCGACGACATCGTTCGCGTTACGCACTACATGTTCTTTGACGATGTGGAAGGCTTTGCGCCCATTAGCCGCCACATTTTCCCGCGCGCTGGCCGCAACTACCTGGCCGAAGGACCCGCGACGCTCTCGGAAGACGAGCGAAGGACGCCGGACCGTACTGGTCCGAGAGACTGAAGCATGCGGAGCGGTTGTCGTCATGTCGGCGCACGGGTGCTCGCGGCACTGGCTTGCGCGTGTGCGGTGGCTGCAACGCCGGTGCGGGCGCAGGACCATCCGGCCGATTCGCTCGAAGTGCGGCATGTCGACTTTACGGGCGCCGTCGCATTCAGAAGAGCCGACCTGCAGGCGGCGATCGTAACCTCGCCGAGCCGATGCAAGCTGCCGGTGCTTTTCGCCCCTGTGTGCGCGCTGGGAATGGCGCACCAAAAGGAATATGTCGACGAGGATGCAGTTCGTGCCGATGCGCTGCGACTCAGGCTGTTCTATTACCAGCGGGGCTATCGCGAAGCGAAAGTCGATGCGAAGGTAACTCGCACGCGCGATGGCTTTGACGTCGCGTTTGGCATCAATGAAGGTCGTCCCGTCATGATCGAGTCGCTCGAGCTGGAGGGCGCGCCGGCGATTCTTTCGCCTGACGTCGTGGAGACGCTTCCGCTCACTGCGCAGCGCCCATTGGACATGATCCTGTACGAGGCGACGCGCGATTCTCTGCAGGGGCGTCTCACGAACGCAGGCTATGCGCATGCGGAAGTGCTCGCGAGCTATCTGATTCCCACCGACTCACCGTACCAGGCGCGCGTGAAGTACGAGGCGCTGCCGAGTGTACTCGCCCGTTTCGGGCCCATCGATGTGGTAGGCGCGCAGAAGGTTTCTGCGACAGTCGTCCTGCGCATGCTGACGTTCCGCCAGGGCGATCTGTACCGGCAGGAAGAGCTTGCAAAGAGCCAGCGAAATCTGTTCGGGCTCGAAGTTTTCCAGCACGCCGATATCCATCCGGACCTCGATGCGACGCCGGACAGCATCGTGCCGGTTACAGTGCAGGTGAATGAAGGGAATCTGCACCGCGTGCGCGTGGGTGCGGGACTCAGCACGACGGAAGCATTCAATGCCGAGGGCCGCTGGACGAACCGCAACTTTCACGGCGGCGCGCGCCACCTCGAGCTGCGCGTCGGTCTCTCGAACATCCTGGCGCCCGAGTTCGACATCATTCCATTTTTCGATACGGGGCAGGGACGCTATGGCAAGCCGAGCGGCGTGATTGCAGTCGACTTCGGCCAGCCCTGGTTTTTCGATGCGCTGAATACGTTCGGTGCGGGTTTATTTGCCGAGCGACAGAGCATTCCCAACGTTTTCGTGCGAACCGCCGAGGGCGGCTATCTTTCGTTCTCGCGACCCCTGGGTGCCGGTACGAGCGGAACGATCGGCTATCGGCCGGAGCTCACATCGCTGGACGCAGAGGGAGACCTGATTTTTTGCGTGAGCTTCGTGACGTGCGAAGCGCAGGACATCCAGGTGCTGCGCGACAGGCACTGGCTGGCTCCGCTGACGCTCTCGTTGTCGCGCGATCGCTCGAACTCGCTGTTCGCCCCGACGCGCGGCTACATCGCACGATTCGATGGCGAGTTCGCGACCCGCTACACGGGCTCGCAGTTCTCGTACGCACGCGTCATCGGCGAGCTCTCTCACTACGCCGAGCTCACACAGGGGGTCGTGCTCGCGACGCGGCTCCGGCCGGCGTGGGCACATACGATCGAAGATCGTCGCGAAGCGGGACTCGGACTGCATCCGCAAAAGCGGTTTTTCGCGGGCGGACCCAACAGCGTGCGTGGCTTCGCGCAGTACCGGCTCGGACCGAAGGTGTTGAGCATCGATGCGTTCGACCTGCTCAAGCCGAACGGACAATTTCCAGGCTGTACCGCCCAGCAGGTGAATTCTGACGCGTGTGATGCGAGTCTGCTGGCTGACGATGTTTTCGATGTGCGACCGACGGGCGGTGCGGCAATGCTGGAGGGCAACATCGAGCTGCGTTTTCCTCTCTTTGCCGACAAGCTGCGCGGTGCAGCGTTCATGGATTTTGGGCAGGTGTGGAGCACGCCGGCACAGGTGCAGATCAAGAGCATTGCCTGGACACCAGGCGTCGGGATCCGGTATTTCAGTCCTATCGGTCCGATCCGGATCGACGTGGGCTTCAACGGGACCTCTGCCGAGTCGCTGCCGGTAATTACAACGGAGCTGTGCGCGAGACAGCTTGATGGGCCGTGCACGGCGCTCGTGTCTGGTCAAGCGTACGCTTCAGCACAGCTCGACCGCGGCACTGCATTGAGAAAAATGGATGCACCAGTGAGCTGGGAGCCGAACGGGACCCTGTTCAAGCACTTTCAACTTCACTTGTCGATCGGACAGGCTTTCTAACCTTGAACAACCGCACGCTGAACGGGATCAAGTTCGTGTTGATGGGCGCGATCATCGTGCTCGCGATCGCGCTTGTTGCCGTGCTCACGATTACGCGCACGCCGTGGGGGGTGGAGCGCGTGCGCGGCTACGCGGTGGGCTGGTTGAAGTCGCAGGTGCACGGCACTGTGAAGGTCGGCCGGATCACGAGTGGCAGTCTGCTCGGCGGAGCCGTAGTGCATGATCTCTCGATTGTCGACGAGAGCGGCCGTCCATTCCTTGCCGTCGACAGCGCGCGCGCGTCGTACAACTGGCGCTCGTTTCTCAACGGCCGGATCGTGCTCGGCTCTCTCGACCTGTACAACCCGAAGGTGGTCATCGAGCAGCTGCCGGGCATGTCGAAGTGGAACTACGAATACATCTTCGCGGATACGACAAATCCCAACGCGCCATCGCTTAGGAGACTCATCGAGATCTACCGCGTGCGCGCGTTCAACGGCAGTGCGATCGTACGCATGCCGCTCGAATTCAAGGGC